>NZ_JAACGC010000005.1:0-116076 GCF_029237385.1 Aeromonas sp. 1HA1 | reverse complement strand
TGATGTCTTTTGCCAGCTCAGCGGCGAGTGCTTTGAGTTTGTCTTGGTCCATTTGCTTACCCACGAAGGTATCCTTTTGAAAAAGTTACTTATTCGTGGGCGGTTACACAATTGGATTTACAGGCTCCAGGCACACAGGCTATTTACGCCATCGCCTCCACGGTTGGCGCATCTAAAAAAGTGGCAGCAGCGTTGTTTGCGTTTTTCCTGGGCGCCTTCGGTGCACACAAGTTTTATCTTGGTTACACCAAGCAGGGTGTGTTCATGCTGCTGATTTTCTTGTTTGGTTTTATTCTACTTGGTTTGCCCTCTGTCATTATCGGGCTTATTGCTTTCATCGAGTTTGTTATTTACATCTCTAAATCCGATGAAGAGTTTGAGCAAACTTACATCATCAATAAAAAGGCATGGTTCTAGCCAACAACTGGCTCTGCTCATGCACACTGGGCTAAGACGTCTCGCCCATTATGAAATAACCCGCTCTTTGCAACAGAGCGGGTTATTTCTATTGGGTTAGTCGGCCTGGCGGGTATCAGTACACTGGGGCCCGCCAGAAGGGGCTTGCCGGTAGCAAGGAGATCACTCCCGCTCCTTGACGTAAGGGGTACCGAGCGCCTTGGGTGCCACCGCCTTGCCGATGAAGCCGGCCAGCAGGAATACCGTCAGTATGTAGGGCAAGGCCTCGATGGCCTGCACCGGAATGGCGAAGCTACCTATGCTGACACCTTGCAGGCGGATGGCGACAGCATCGAGGAAGCCGAACAGCAGACATGCCGCCAGTGCATTCCAGGGACGCCACTTGCCGAACACCAGCGCTGCCAGTGCCATAAAGCCCTTGCCTGCACTCATGTTGGGGATGAACTGAGCCGTCTGGGCCACCGCCAGATAGGTGCCACCGATGCCAGCCAGCAGACCACCTATGATGAGCGCGGTATAACGCATCCGCACCACGGAAATACCGGCGGTATCGACCGCCGCTGGTGCCTCGCCCACGGCACGCAGACGCAGACCGAAGCGGGTGCGAAACATCACCCACCAGGCCAGGGGCACGGCGGCAAACGCCACGTATTCCAGCAGGGAGTGGCCGCTGAGCAGCTCGCTGTAGAGCTGGCCAATCACCGGCACATCCCACAGCTCCCTGGCGTAGGGCAGATCGATGGGGGCGAAGCGGGCCGCACCGGAGAGTGCCGGGGTCTGGCCACCCTGATCGAACCAGTAACGGCCCAGGGTGACGGTCAGACCGGCCGCCAGAATGTTGATGGCCATGCCGCTTACCACCTGATCACCCCTGTGGGTGATGGTGGCAAAGCCGTGCATCAGGGCGAACAGTATGGAGACGCCCATACCCGCACCCAGCCCACTCCAGGCAGAACCGGAGACAGCCGCCGCCGCGCCGCTGGCGAACGCCGCCGCCAGCAATTTGCCTTCCAGCGCTATGTTGACCACACCGGAGCGTTCACAAAACATGCCCGCCATGGCGGCCAGGATCAGCGGTGGTGCGGTTCGTATGGTGGCATCCAGCATCAGGATCAGAGTTTCAAACATGATCAGGCTCCCTTGGCTTGCGCGGATGAGCGGTTGGCAAACGCCAGATAGAGCTGCTCGACGCGCGGACGCATCATGTGCTCAAGGGCGCCACAGAACAGGATCACCAGACCCTGCAGCACCACCACTATGTTGCGGTCGACCCCGAACTCGAAGCTGAGCTCGGCGCCCCCCTGATAGAGGAAGCCAAACAGCAGGCTGGCGATGATGACGCCGACCGGGTGGTTGCGCCCCATCAGCGCCACCGCAATACCGGTGAAGCCGAAGCCTTCCACGAAGTTGAGCTTGATCTGGTGCAGTTCACCCTGCAGCACGTTGAGGGCGAAGAAGCCCGACAGCATGCCGGAGATCACCATGGCCAGGATCACCACCTTGGGATAGGAGATACCGGCGTAGGCGGAGGCGCTTTGGCTGGCCCCGACCGAGCGGATCTCGTAGCCCCAGTGGGTATGCCAGATAAAAACCCACACCAGGGCCGCACAGATCAGCGCCCAGAAGAAGCTGATGTTGAGCGGGCTGTTGGGTATCTCCATGCCGACACTGCTCGCCAGCTCGCTGACCTTGGGCAACCAGCTTGTCTCGGCAAACACCTTGCTCTCGGTCGCCATGGATCCCGCCGGTTTGAACACCTCGACCAGCAGGTAGGCCATCAGGGAGGCGGCGATGAAGTTGAACATGATGGTGGTGATGACGATGTGGCTGCCGCGTTTGGCTTGCAGCCAGGCCGGAATAAAGGCCCAGGCCGCACCGAACAGACCGCCGGCGATGATGGCCAGCGGCAACAGCAGCGCAAACGGCAGCGAGTCGCCGAGCAGCAGGCAGACCAGGCCGACGCCGAGGCCGCCGATATAGGCCTGACCTTCACCACCGATGTTGAACAGACCGGCGTGGAAGGCGACCGCTACCGACAGACCGGTGAAGATGAAGCCGGTCGCGTAGTAGAGGGTGAAACCGACCCCTTCGCCCGTGCCGAAGGCGCCGTACCACATGATCTGGGCGGCATCGACCGGGTTGATGTCGAGGTAGTAGAACAGGATGGCCGACACCAGGAAGGCCAGCAGTATGTTGAGCGCGGGCAGCACGCCCACAGAGATCCAGGCAGGGATACGTGTTTGGCTCATGAGCGAGCCTCCTTGGCTACGCCAGACAGAGCAGCAACGTCGTCCGGCACTATGTTCGCCATCATCAGTCCTATGGTGCGTTCATCCGCCTTGGCAGCATCCAGCTCGCCAACGATGCGGCCATCGGCAATCACCAGGATCCGGTCAGACAGACTCATGATCTCATCCAGCTCCACCGACACCAGCAGCACGGCCTTGCCCTTGTCGCGCATGGCGATGATCTGCTGGTGGATGTACTCGATGGCGCCGATATCGACCCCGCGGGTCGGCTGGCCGATCAGCAGCACATCCGGGTTCTGCTCCACTTCCCGGGCGATCACCAGTTTCTGCTGGTTGCCACCGGAGAAGTTGGCCGTCTTGTGGTCGGGATGGGGCGGGCGCACGTCCCACTTGTCCATCTTGGCTTGGCAATCCTGCAGGATCGCCTCCCTGTTCTGCAGCCAGCCCTTGTTGTACTGGGGACGGCGGTGATAACCCAGGATGAAGGCCTCTTGCGCCTCGAAGCGGTTGATCAGCCCCATCTTGTGCCTGTCTTCCGGCACATGGCCGAGGCCGTAGTTGCGCACCCGCTCGGGATCAGCCGGATGCGCCACGCTCACCTCGTGCGTCTGACCATTGCCTGTGATGGTAAAGCTGCCCTTGCTGGGCTTGATGATGCCGCCGAGCAGGCTGAGCAGCTCGGACTGGCCGTTGCCTGAGACGCCAGCGATGCCGACCACTTCCCCGGCCCGCACCTCGAAGCTGACGGATTTGACCCGCTCCACCTTGGCATCGTCGAAGTAACTGAGCCCGTTGACCTTGAGCTTGGCCTCGCCCGGCTGGGTCGGGCCCTTGTCGACCTTGAGGCGCACCTTGCGGCCCACCATGAGCTCGGCCAGCTGCTCCTTGTCGGTATCCTTGGTGGCGACGTGGGCCACCATCTCGCCCCGGCGCATGATGGAGACCTGATCGGTAATGGCCAGGATCTCCCGCAGCTTGTGGGTGATGAGGATGATGGTCGCGCCCTGATCCCGCAGCTTTTTCAGCACCTCGAACAGGTGATCCGCCTCTTGCGGGGTCAGTACCCCGGTCGGCTCATCGAGGATCAGGATGCGGGCACCGCGATAGAGCGCCTTGAGGATCTCGACCCGCTGTTGCAGGCCCACCGGCAGGTCTTCGACTTTCTCGTGCAGCGGCACATCGAGACCATAGTCCCGCGCCAGCTCGCCGAGCAGCTTCTCGGCCGCTGCCAGGCTCTGGCCCAGGTGCCAGCCGTTTTCCGCGCCAAGGATGACGTTCTCCAGCACGGTGAAATTGTTCACCAGCATAAAGTGCTGGTGCACCATGCCTACACCTGCGGTGATCGCATCTTGTGAGCCATGGGGTTTGAAAGGGTGGCCGTCGATGAACATCTCGCCGCTGTCGGCGTGGTAGAAACCGTAGATGATGCTCATCAGCGTCGATTTGCCGGCACCATTCTCGCCGACGATACCGTGAATACTGCCTTTTTGAACCTTAAGGTCGATCTGCTTGTTGGCGTACACGTCGCCGAACCGCTTATCGATACCCCTTAATTCGATGGCATAGCGATCTGTCTGGTCCATGATGCAGTCCTTGCGGGTCATGAAGAGAGACTAAAAACCGGCCCCTACGGGCCGGTCGTTGGGCTGAGAGTCGTAGCGGTTAATCAGTATTTGCAGCTGTTGTCGCTCATGTAGTCATGAACATTGATCTTGCCGGAGATGATGTCGGCCTTGATGGCATCCACCTTGGCTTTCATCTCGGGCGTGATCAGCTTCTCGTTGTCTTTGTCGAGTGCCCAATCCACACCGCCCTCGGCCAGGCCCAGGTTCCTGATACCCGGTTGCCAGGTGCCCTTGGCGGCGTCATCCCAGGTCTGATAAGCGGCCAGACCCACGGATTTGACCATGGAGGTCAGCATGGTGCCCGGTTGCAGGTGGTTCTGGTTGGAATCCACGCCGATGGCGAACTTGCCTTCATCCTTGGCTGCCTGGTAAACACCGATACCGGTACCGCCGGCAGCGGCGTAAACCACGTCGACGCCCTTGGCGAACTGGGACTTGGCCAGCTCTGCACCCTTGGCCGGGTCAGCAAACGCCGACGGGGTGGAGCCGGTCATGTTCTGGAACACTTCGATCTTCGGATTGACGTACTTGGCACCTTGCTCGTAGCCGCACTGGAACTTGCGGATCAGCGGGATATCCATGCCACCCACGAAGCCGACCTTGTCGTTCTTGGAGGCGATGGCTGCCAGCGCACCCACCAGGAAAGAGCCTTCATGCTCCTTGAAGATGAGGGACTGCACGTTTGGCTTGTCGACCACCATGTCGATGATGGTGAACTGGGTGTTCGGGAATTCGGTCGCGACTTTCTCGACGGCCGAACCCATGTTGAATCCGACGGCGACGATCGGGCCGTTGCCACGGCTGGCCAGACGACGCAAACCCTGCTCACGCTGGGCTTCGTTCTGGGGTTCGAACTCCTTGACCTTGACCCCTTTGTCCTTGTTATAGACTTCGACGCCATTACGGAACACGGCTTCGTTGAATGACTTGTCGAATTTGCCTGCGGTGTCGTAGATGACGGCGGGCTGGGAAGCAGCCTGAGCAGAGAGAGCTGCGAGAGTGAGAGTGGCAACGGTGGCCAGCTTGAGCACTTTAGTCACGATCGTATCCTTGATTGTTATTAAGTGAGGGAACTTGCCTACTTGGGCAGGCTATCTAGCACGCAGGGTTACTCTAAGTCAGCCCCGATGCGGGTCAAGCAAATGATAAGGGAAAAACGTTTGCGGTAACGGTTTGAAAGATAAGCGGATAAATTTATAAGTGGTTGTTTTAATACCTGTTTTCAGATTTAAATTCTGAAACAACTGGGTGTCAAATGACATTTGTTTTTATATTCATATGGTTATAAGCAATCGTTTTCGTCATGCCGGCCAAGGGATAGCTTCCATTGGAGCTCTTTTGTGTTCTGCGTCCATGTTGGCACCTCCCGACGCAGGCCTGACATCCAGAGTCGCGCTGCTCGTTCACGCCGATTTGGTCTGTGGCGCCACAGGCCGTATAATCCCCGCCTGTATAAATAAACAGGAGTGGTGATGGACGTTTCAACCCTGCTCGACGGGCTCAACGACAAGCAAAGAGATGCCGTTGCGGCGCCCCGTAGCAATCTGCTGGTGCTGGCCGGAGCCGGTTCGGGCAAGACCCGGGTGCTGGTGCACCGCATTGCCTGGCTGATGCAGGTGGAACGCTGTTCACCCTTCTCCATCATCGCGGTCACCTTTACCAACAAGGCGGCGGCCGAGATGCGCGGCCGGGTCGAGAAGGTGTTGGGCAGCATGCAGCGCGGCATGTGGATCGGCACCTTCCACGGCATCGCCCACCGCCTGCTGCGCGCCCACCATCTGGATGCGGGGCTGCCGCAGGATTTCCAGATCCTCGACTCCGACGACCAGTACCGCCTCATCCGCCGCGTCATCAAGGCGCTCAACCTCGATGAGAAGCACTGGGCCCCGCGCGCCGTGATGGGCTACATCAACGGCAAGAAGGACGAGGGCTTGCGCCCCGGCGACATCGACCTCTACGGCGACCCCGTCACCCGCACCTATCAGCAGATCTACAAGACCTATCAGGAGACCTGCGATCGCTCCGGGCTGGTGGATTTTGCCGAGCTGCTGCTGCGCGCCCACGAGCTGTGGCTCAACCGGCCGCACATCCTTGAGCACTACCGCGACCGCTTCCAGAACATACTGGTGGACGAGTTTCAGGATACCAACGGCATCCAGTACGCATGGCTACGGATGCTGGCGGGCAACAGCGGCAAGGTGATGATCGTCGGCGACGATGACCAGTCCATCTACGGCTGGCGCGGCGCCAAGATTGAGAACATCCAGCGCTTCCTGACCGACTATGAGGGGGCCGAAACCATTCGCCTGGAGCAGAACTACCGCTCCACCGCCAATATCCTGAAAGCGGCCAACAGCGTCATCGCCAACAACGCCGAGCGCCTTGGCAAGGAGCTGTGGACCGAGGGGGCCGAGGGCGACCCGATTTCGCTGTATGCCGCCTTCAACGAGGTGGACGAAGCGCGCTTCGTGGTCGGCCGCCTCAAGGATTGGAAGGAAAAGGGCGGCCTCTTGGCCGACTGCGCCATCCTCTATCGCTCCAACGCCCAGTCGCGGGTGCTGGAAGAGGCGCTGATGCAGGACGCCATGCCGTATCGCATCTACGGCGGCCTGCGCTTCTTCGAGCGGCAAGAGATCAAGGACGCCATGGCCTACCTGCGGCTTATCAACAACCGTGGCGACGACGCCAGCTTCGAGCGGGTGGTCAACACCCCGACCCGCGGCATCGGCGATCGCACCCTCGAGATCCTGCGCGGCAACGCCCGCGATCAGGGGCTCAACCTGTGGCAATCGGCCAAGGGGCTGCTCAATGACAAGGTGCTGACCGGTCGCGCCGGCAATGCGGTGCGCGGCTTTGTCGATCTCATTGATGCACTGGAAGAGCAGGTCGGCATGCTGCCGCTGCACCAGCAGGCGGATATCGCCATCCAGAATTCCGGCCTCAAGGCGATGTATCTGGCGGAAAAGGGCGAGAAATCCCAGGCGCGGGTAGAGAACCTGGACGAACTGGTCACCGCCTGCCGCCAATACCAGCGCCCGGACGAGCTGGAGGATATGAGCGATCTCTCCGCCTTCCTCGCCCATGCTGCGCTGGAATCCGGCGAGAATCAGGCGGACGAATATGCCGATGCTGTGCAGCTGATGACATTGCACAGCGCCAAGGGGCTGGAGTTCCCGCTGGTGCTGCTGGTCGGCGTCGAAGAAGGGATGTTCCCCAGCCCGCAATCTGCCGAGGAGTCGGGCCGGTTGCAGGAAGAGCGGCGCCTCTGTTACGTGGGCATGACCCGCGCCATGGAGAAGCTCTACATCTGTTATGCCGAGAGTCGCCGCATCTATGGCCGCGAAATGCAGCACAGCGTGAGCCGCTTTATCCGCGAGATCCCTGCCGAGTGTCTGGAAGAGATCCGGCTGCGCACCCAGGTGAGCAGACCCACCCAGTACGGCCGCTTTAGCCAGAACGAGGTGCGCGCGATCTTCGACGCCAGCGGCATCAAGCTCGGCCAGCGGGTGCTCCATCCAAAATTCGGCGAAGGGATAGTGCTCAACTTCGAAGGGGTTGGCCAGCAGAGCCGGGTGCAGATCCAGTTCGACGACGTCGGCGCCAAGTGGCTGGTGACGGCGTATGCCAGATTGGAAGCGCTCTGATTTTTGCCGTCTTTTGATACAACCAACCCGGCTTAGGCCGGGTTGGGTTTTATATCAGTCATCGCGGACATCTTATCAAATATGCTGCGTTACTCAGACCAATGACTACTCCAGAGAGTAGCGCTCTATTAAGTTACCTCGATTCGGAAGTGATAATATCCTTTACAACATATTCATAAAACCTTACGCCTTTATCGTTGAGATAAGCCCCACCAAAATTACCAAACGTCGAAGCACCTGAAGGCAGAGTCAACAATCCAGACATAATTAGAGGTTGATAATCTATGTCCGCTCCACGCTGCCAAATATTTTGTTTTTCTGCCTCATTAGTTGTAGATTCCATTTCTGACCAGTAATTATAAAAATCTTTCAGCCTAGGGAATCCCTCTACCGGATGAATACTTTCAATGCTAAACATTAAAGAGTTATATTCAAGTGTTGTAAAATGATTATGCACGAACGTCTCTATAAAAAGCTTTCCCAACAGCTTGGCTTTTAATTCGTTATGATAACGTTCGATATAGACGATTGTGTTTTCAATGATTTTATCTGTTATCTCATGAGAAAATCTTAAAGCATCTACCGATACTATACCATCCACTTCATCTTCATATACCTGCCCAATAAATGCCGCGTACTTTCTTATAAATAGCATGTTACCAATAGATTGCTTTAAATCCTTTGATGCAATAATCCATTTTATTATTGGGATTTCTTTTAACAATGCCTCATTATCACTCAAAAATGATAGAGATTCGTCTAAACCCATTTCCGTTATATCAACAAGAGCATCCTTAGTTTTCTCCGTTAAAAGCGGAGCTAAATTTTTATTAGTTTTCAATTTCACCACCATGCAAATAAAGGTGCAACCTAATGGAATGACTTAACCAGATGGTATTCCAAAGAATCTGGGACATCCACCTTTCCAAAGAATCTGGGACATCCACCTTTCTGGGTAAGCCGTAGCCAGATTGGGGATGTGGTGACGGATGGTTAGCTCGGGAGCAACAAGGTGATGGTTCTGGCCTTTCGACGAAATCTGGGACACCCACCTTTTTGAGAGAGACAGGGCCGTAGGTTCGATTAGCGAAGCGTAATCGGACGATCGCGTAATCGGTCACTTACAACGGAACAACCCTGTTAGAGGTTTACTCCAATCCCCCCTGCACCCCATCCACCGACCCACACCAATCCGGCGGATAGACGCCGCTCGCCACGTAACGATGGAAGGTGGAATACGGCCAATCGGCCACCCGCGTAAGAAAATCTGGGACACCCACCTTTTTGACAGAGGCGTAGCGGTGAGGCTACGCCCTCTTTGTCAGGCGAAGGTATCTGGTCACTTGACCAGCTTGCTCTCCATCACCCCTTGCTTGCCTTCTTCTTCACTGACCTGACTCAGCTGGGAGCGGGCCATCAGCAGGCCCATCTTGATCTCCTGCCAGACGTAGTAGTTTTTACCCGCCTCGGTGCTAAGGGTCAGGGTGGCATCGATCTCCGACTTGGAGGTGATGGTGTGACTGCCCGGCGTCACCTGCTTGAGGATATAGCTGTGGGCCACGGTATCGCCTACGGCAAAGCCATCCACCAGCACCGGCATCTTGACGGCAGTGCCGTAGGTCTCGTTGCGATAGATATAGAGGTTGGCCGCATCCTTGGGCGCAACAAACTGCTTGGCCTGCGCGTCTGCGGTGGCATCGGCCATGGGTACGGAAGCACAACCGGAAAGCAGCACCGCCGACAGCAGGGCGGCACTCATCATTATTTGCCTGAACATAGTGTTTGTTTTTAGTGGGTTAACGGGAAGGAGAGGTTCGCATGAGGCTTTGTCGCCGGGCAACCACTTAAACCGCCGTCGATGTGACGGGATTCAATATTCCAACAATTAATCAGCAGGTGCGGCACTGTGACGGTGCGGCGAAAAATCTGGGAGAAAATCTGGGACATCCACCTTTCTGGGTAAGCCGTAGCCAGATTGGGGATGTGGTGACGGATGGTTAGCTCGGGAGCCGGCTCGGGAGCAACAAGGTGATGGTTCTGGCCTTTAAAGCCTCTTGTTCAGGCAACATCATGCTCGGCATCGGATGACATGCCGGGATGTGATATGAAGTGGGGACTCGCGATTGAAAGAGGCGGCTGATGACATCGCCGCTGGCCGCAGTGCTGTGCGAACAGTTGGCAATGCTCCTTGTCACCCACAGCTCTGATGCCTTGCCGCCGAAACATCGTCACTTGTCGCAACCATTGCGCAGTATCAAGGCCAAGTCGTTGCAGGATGGGGGCAAGATGAGCCGCAATATGGCCCCGTTTGTCGGTTCTGATGGCTCGCCCTGTCCAGTCGACCAGCAAAAAGGTGGGTGTCCCAATATGACTGTCCGAATACGCTTCGCTATTCGAACCAATGGGTCTCCATTAGACTAACCGAAGGAAATAAGCTGCTTATCAGTTGATAACAACCTGAAGACAAGCCAAATATGCCGTACAAAATGAGGGGCCTGATAATATCGTTACTGGAAGCGATGACAAGGATTACAGCCACTATCTCAACCACGTCTAGCTAAGGAAGGTGCGACCCACTTGTTCGTACCTTCCTTAGGTGTTAATAGCCCCTGTCGGGGTGATGAATTCAGTTCACCACATCCAGTGATTTTACCCACAGATAACGCCCAGCTGGGCCGCTATCTATTTCACCAAACAATTTAACCCGGGTTTCTGGCCTAATATCTCTACCCCGCCAAACAGTGTTACCTATCTCCACCCGCAAGGTTCCCGTATCATCTTGGAAGGTGAAATACTCCTCGCGTTGGTGAGATACAATATTCCCCGTTAGAGTGACATAACTCCCAACACGAGCACTCATTACCTGTTGAACCGTGCTGGCCTGCCCTGTCACGCTGGGGCCAGTGAAATTAGCTGAAACATCAAGAGCAAAGAGCAAACTTGCAAATAAAACAACTGGCAGTATTTTCTTCATAGAATGTACCTTTTTTGGAGAATGATGCTTTAACCATGGAGGCACCCACAGTAGTACCCCGTATTACATTATATATTAAGTAAATGTTTCCGACGTTCATTTGCCATAATAGGAAATATGGGGTACCCACCTTTCTGAGTATCACAACTCTAAGCGGGAAAAAGTTTCTGGATCTATGGGGTCAAATCCAGACCCTCCTTGCGGACAGGCCATCAGGAAATCTGCGACACCTACCTTTCTGAGCAAGGCGTCGCGGGCGATGGCAACATTGAGGCAACCAGCAGTGATCCAATCTCGCCGAACAGCCATATCTCCTTGGCCACCGAGCAAAAGGAGATAGAACAGATGAAATGGATTCAGAGTTTGGCCGCCATTGCCATGGGGTTCGCCCTGGCAGCCTGCGGGAGTAGTGATAATGACAACAGCACGAGCAATACCAATACCGCCATCAGGATCAGCCATCTGGCCCCTGATGCCCCCAAGGTCGATGTGACGGTTGACGGCGCCGCTTTCCTGACGGCCGTTGATTATGGCTCCAGCAGCGGGCTAAAACCGCTCAAGGCTGGTAGCTACCGCGTCGCAGTAGATGGCATTTTGCCGGGCGGTACGACAACTGTCATCGGTCCGGTGTCGCTTGAGTTGAAACCCGACACTCAATATGACGTGCTGGCCATCGGCAAACTGGCTGGTAGTGGTGATACCGCGTTTGGCCCGCTGGTGATTGAGCGGCCGAGCCAGACGCCAACGGGAGGCGATATTCGCGTGCAGGTGGTGCATGCCGCACCCGGTGCACCGGCAGTCGACATCCATGTCACGGCTCCGGGGGCCGCACTGACCAGCCCGACGCTGGCCAATATTCCCTTCAAGACCTACAGCGACCCCCTTTCCCTGCCCGCAGGTGAATATCAGGTCAGGCTGACCTTGCCTGGCAGTGTTACCGTTGTGTATGACTCAGGACCACTGACCCTCAGCGCGGGCAGCGACCTGCTGATTGCGGCCATCGATAACCTCGGGGCGGGGCCAAGTCCGGTACAACTGCTCGCTATCGGTAGTGATGGCGCCACGCCCATCTTGTCTGCAGATGAGCAGGCACAGCTGAGAGTGGTTCATGCCGTTGCGGATGCACCTGCCGTCGATATCTGGGTAAATGGCGCGGCGCCGACAGCAGCCCCGCTGCAAGGATTGGCCTATAAGGGCAACACCTCGTACCTGGGCCTGGCCGCTGCCGCGTATGACTTTGTGGTCACGCCAACCGGCTCAGCCACCCCGGAGGTGATCAATGCCAGCGATGTATCGCTCAAGGCGGGCGCTCGTTACTCCCTGTTTGCCGTGGGCCAGCTGCTGACCCCATCCGGCGAAACGATAGAGCCTCTGTTACTGACTGATACCGGGCGTTCGGTTGCTACCGAGGCTCAACTGCGGGTGCTTCATGCTGCCCCCACAGCACCGGCCGTCGATATCTATCTGACCGCAGGTTCGGATATCACAGGTGCTTCACCAGCGCTCACCGCAGTGCCTTTCAAGGCATCCAGTGAGTACCTTGCCATTGCTGCCGGGGATTACTATGTGACCATCACGGCGACAGGTGACAAGACGCCGGTCATTGGCCCCTTGCCGGTCACCCTGGCTAATGGTCAGGTGTTAACAGCCGCAGCGCTGTCTGACAGTGTCGGTGGTGTGGAGCCGGAGTTGCTGATCCTGGATGACGCCAGTAGCAATTGATGACCCCCGGTCATGCAATGGACTGATAATCAGACCCAAACCGATGCCTTCAGTTTGGGTCTTTTTATGGCTGGAAATCGGCATCCGCACGCTTGAGCGCGCTGAGCCAACAGGAAGGCAACACCGGAAGGGGAATCAGAAACCCGGCCGCCAGACGGAGCCGGGTGAATTGTAAAGAGTAGGGTGACAGGGGTAGGAGTCAGCCTAGTCTAATCAACTCGATGGGCGCATAACGCTCTTGAGTGTTTGCCAGCAGCACACACTTCTCATGCTCCGCCTGATAGGGGGTCATGTTGTCGGTGCGGGCCTCTTTCAGGCAATCGACGGCGCCAGTGGCGGCAATCATGACGCGCTGACCCAGGTTCAACACATTTCGGTTCCGGTCATAGATCTTCATTACATTCTCCTTTGCTTGGGTCCTGGTGGATACACTGGCTGGTGTCCAGGACAACGGCTTTCAGACTACGCCCCTGAAAAAGGTGATTTATGTCACAGATCAAAAAAGGGGCAAAGAGGGATTCATGGGATGTAAAAGCGGGCATGGCGGGTTGGTCACCTTCTGCCGGTCACCCAGCTCCCCGGCATGTCTATGACTGGCTTGGGCTACGTTTGCCCCCATTGCTACGGCGCAGTTTTGGTAAAAAAGCCCGCGAGAATATCGCAGGCTCCCGATATAAAATAGGTGCTGGATTAATTGAAGTAATATCCAAGATATATGAATTTTCCTTTGGCGTCTTCATTCAGATCCTGAGCAAGTACCACTGCGCTACGGCCAAAATCGCAGAATGCACTCTCTACCGAATCACCATATCCAGATTGCAAGGTTGCGATATAGTCAGCATCAGCATTTTTCTGATAGCACAGATAGATATATTGACCGCCAGCACCGTCATTAAGATCAACATCCACTTTTTGCCAGCCAGTAGGAGCAGTCGCATCTTTGCCGGTAATAAAGCGCATGGCTGCGACCCCCTTGCCGCTGGTGCCAGTCTGATAATAGATATAAATATATTTCCCTTCCGCTCCCTGATTGAAATCCTGGGGGTCATTATTTTTATTACTGACGACTTGCCAACCACTTCCTGCCGGCATTCCGTGAGTCCAGTCAGCGTTATCAAGTGCCCGTGCTGTCATTTCCACGATATAAGACATGCTTAACCCTCATTGGTATCAACAGGCGCATATAAAAAACTATCTCGCTACTGAATCAGGCAGCTAGATATGGTTGGCTACAAATATATTCTGCGCCTTACTCCTTAAATATATCCGTAGCAAACCCAATAAAACCATATCAGATGGCAAAAAACGCATCGGTCAAATTTAGGCGTAGATCTGACAGGGGCACGCACAATGAAAAGCATGAGACACTCGATCTTTTATGTCGGCCAACTCCTGTCGCAGCAAGATCCAGACTTTATGGGGGAATGAGGGTTATCCGATGGAAAGTTGCGTTATATTGGTGGCCGATTAGCCAGTCTCATTCACTGTGGCCGCGCATCCGGGCCGCTGTTTCAACAAGATGGAGAGTGCTCATGAATCGCGACATTACCGCCCAGTTTATCAAGATGCTGACCAACCTTGACCAGTGCCTGGCCAAGGCCGTAGCGCATGCCGAGGTGAAGCTGTTCAGTGTGGAGAACTTCTTCGGCGATCGGCTGATCGTCGATATGCTGCCCTTCAGCAAGCAGGTGTTGATCTGCTGCGATTCGGCACGGGCCGTGGTGGCCACCGCCAGCCACAGCGAGTTGCCGGTGATGAGGGATGATCCCAAGACCATGGCGGATCTGCGCGCCCATATAGCCAGGACCATCGTCTATCTGCAGAGCAAGCTGGACGCGGACTACAGCCAGTATGCCAGCGCCCGCTACGTGCCCCACTGGGCCGGTGGCAAGGTGATGGATGGCCATACCTGCATTCATGAATACGGCATCCCCAATTTCTACTTCCACCTCACCATGGCCTACGCCCTGCTGCGCCGCGCCGGGGTCGATCTCGGCAAGCGGGACTATCTGGGCGGGTTGAACCTGCAATAAGGCTCAGGGCTGCCGGAATGAAGAGAGCCTGCCATGTGGCAGGCTCTCTTTTTTGGGCGGGCGGACCCGCGCAACCCGCTCGGGCCCGTGCCCGGCTACTCAGCCGGGATCTCGGGTTCGACCAGGGCGGCCAGCTGGGTCAGGGACTCCTGCCAGCCGAGATAGCACATCTCCACCGGGATAAGCTCGGGGATCCCGGCCTGCTCGATGGCAAGCTCGGTACCGCAGAGCACTCCGGTCAGGCTGATGGTGACGCGCATCTCTCCCGGCAGCCCGGGGTCGTCGAAGCTGTCGGTGTAGCGGATGCGCTTACCGGGTTCGAGCTCGAGATACTCGCCGCCGAAGGCGTGGCTGTGACCTGTACCGAAGTTGGTAAACGCCATCCGGAAGTGGCCGCCGACCCTGGCCTCCAACTGCGCCACCCGGCAGGTGAAGCCGTGTGGCGGCAGCCACTTGGCCAGCGCATCCGCCTCGATAAAGGCCCGATAGACCCGCATCGGCGGTGCCTTGAGCACCCGGTGCAGTCGTACTGTTCCCGTCGTCATGGTCAACGCCTCCTGGTTGAGATCCGCATCAAGGATAGTCGTCAGCGCGGGGCCATTCCTGTATGTCCGCCAGATCAGAAGGGGCCGTTACTCTCGCGCAGCTTGTCTGGCAAGCCATCGTGATCACCCAGTTCGCGCCCGGGCACATCATTCCAGTGCAGCTTGCCGAGGGTGATATTGCGTTCGGGATGGACAGCGTAGTGGATGCGGTTGTCCTCCCTAACCGTGTCGCCGATGCAGAGCAGCCGCACTGGTTGGTCGGTGTTGTTGATAAAGGTGTGGGCCAGCCCGTCACCGGCCTTGAAGCCCACCGAGTCACCCGGTTGCAGCCGATGGAGCACGCCATCGAGCCAGACATCGGGCGTGCCTTCCAGGACGTGGACGAACTCATCCTCGGTTTTTTCGGCGTGGGGCCAGCTGGTGCGATGGCCGGGCTCGACGATCTCGTGGTGAATGCCGATGCGGGCAAAACCGAAGTGTTTGCCAAGCGCGCAGCCGCGCGACATCCTCTCCTCGCTGCCGGGGTAACATCCCGGTTCCGCTTCTTGCAGCTCGCGCCAGTGTTTGATGCTGGGGTGACGGTTCATCGTGGGTTTCCTTGTCGCTATGGGGGGCAGTAACGCGAAAGGCCCATCCTACCTGTGCCACCGGAAGCGGGGAAAGGGTAAATCGGGATCTGTGGGGGCATACCTAGTGACGCGTCTCTGTGCCGACAGGTGACGGGGCCATGGAACCCGGCGCTGCCGTCACTTCTGTTCGCTAACACTGTGCTTTTTCAATGTATCGGCAAGGATTTGATCAAGGTTGCGGTTATTTCGGCCATTCGCTCATATAATCGCCGCCATGAAAATGATTCGGAAGGATTCGATGGTCACGCTGATGGCGGCCCTGTGCGGGCTGCTCTGGACCTGCCTGGTATGGGCGGCGCCCACCCCCTTTGTCGCCATCCCGACCGGCCCGTCAGCGGCCAGGGCGACAACGGAACAGGTCAGCATGGAACCGCTGCTATCCTGGTTCTCCGGCGAGTTATCCAGCTGGGAGCAGGCCACTTATGACACCCGTTTCACCAGTGCCGAGCTGCGGTTGGTGGAGATCTGGCCCGGCTACAAGGGCTTTCGCTGGGTCTATGCCGAGCAGTTCCTGACCGAGCGGGCGGTGCGCCCGTTTCGCCAGCGTATCTACCGCTTTTCTCCCGTCCCTGATGGTCGCATCCTGATGGCCGAACTGACCATGCCCAGAGCCGTCGACTTCGCCGGGGCCTGGCGCGATCCCAGTCTGCTGAACTCCCTCACCCCGCAACAGCTCTCCCTGCGTCAGGGCTGCGAGATCTGGCTGACCCGCCAACCCTCGGGGGAGTATGCGGGTCACAGCAAGGTCGGCAGCTGCGCCACCAATTTTGGCGGCGCCAGCACCCTGGTGCAGTACCTCTGGATCGGCCCCGACAGCGTCAGGCTGCTGGACCGGGCTTATGACAACGAGGCCCATCAGCGTTGGGGCAGCCCGGGCGAGGGCTATGTCTATCTGCGCAAGGCGACGCTGCGCGGGGAGTAATCCCGGTCTGACCTGCCTCTCATAAGGGCAGATCCAGCTCATGACAGTGGTTGCTGGGGTAATCGATCAGCAACCGAGGCGCAGCGGCATGGACTTCCTGGCCGAATAGCGCAGGTTGACCGGGCGCGGGGTGGGCAGGGCATCTATCACCTGGACTTTGGTTGTCCCCTGGTGCGATTGCATCGCCACCGTATCGAGACCATGGCACCGGCCTGACTCCGTATGCAAGGAGGGAAAAATGGCATTATTTCTGTCTTGGGCAGGGGGTCGCGAGCCTTTTGCCAACAGTGAAGGGGTCTGAGTGGGGGTTGCCAAGACACGAACGGGGGGCCTGGCCCCCCGTTGTTTATGCGATGCAGGATCAGAGCTTGAACAGCGGCCGCAGGCGAATGCCGATCAGGCTGCCGGCCAGGGCCATCAGCATCCAGACCCAGCCGTGCAGGCTGCCCGACGCCGTACCATCGAAGAAGCCACCCAGGTTGCATGCGCTGTACATGGCGCCCATCCCCATCAGCAGGCCACCGATGATGGATGCCAGGCTGTTGCCGAGCCGCATCGGGGCGAAGTTGCCGCCCCCGCTGATGCAGCGCGCCAGCATGGCCCCCAGGATGCCGAGCCAGAACATACCGACCATGGGATTGATAAAGAGCGGTTGGGCCAGTTTCGGGTTTCCCTCGAACAGGCCGAACAGGGAGGCGCCGCGCAGCGCCATGTCATAGACGGCGCCCGTGATGGTCCATGCCGAGCCGTGCAGGGCCACCACGCTGGAATTGAGCAGGGCGATGAGAATGCCGCCGGTCAGCACGGTGAAGCGGCTGTCGCGCCAAAACAGGTTGCCACCGCTGAAGAGGGGCTTGAGCTCGCCGGTGCGTTTGAGTTCGCTGTTGCGAAACAGCAGGAAGAGCACGGCGACCAGCGCCAGGTTGAGCAGCATGCCGCTCCAGAGATTGCCGGTGAGGTCTTTGGCCAATACCACATGGCTTGTGAAGGTGGCATCCAGCGTGGGGCGGAACTGGTTGCTGATAAGGGTACCGATGCCGTAGCAGAGCAGCACCAGCCAGAAGCGGGGCTGCCCCTCGCCACAGCCGTAAAGGGTGCCGGTGGCGCAGACGCCCGCCAGCTGCATGCCGATGCCGAACAGGAAGGCGCCGACGATGAAGGGAATGCCGATGGCCATCACGTTGCCCACCATGGCATTGCCAAACAGGGCGTGACTAAAGGAGAGGAGGCCGGTGAACAGCAGGATCTCGATGGCGATGGTGAGCAGGTGAACCCGCACATAGTAACTGTTGCGCTTGGTCAGCATTTCGCGCCAACCGAACACGATGCCGAAGCGGCTGAAGGAGAGGGTGAAGCCGAAGCCGAATCCGATCAGGGCCATCAGGGCCCATTTCATACCAAAGGTGTTGCCGAGCCAGAGTAACGCTCCCCCCGCGAGTGCCACGATGGGGAGCGACCATTTTCGATTCATGTTGTTTCCTGTGCGTCATGAGTGAATGGAAGCCGTGCATCCTATTCCCACATTGAGTCCAATGCTATCGGTTTGGTTGATGGTAAGGATTGCGGGACACGGGGGCTAGCCGTGTCCCAGGTGGTCAATTGCGGAGGTTGGCGGGGGTATCGAGGTGAAAATGCTGGGTCTGTTGGGTCAGGATTCGTGAATGTCGGGCCACGGTATCGGCTTCTTCCGCAGCCTGACGTGCGTTGTCGTTGACCTTGGTTGCGAGCTGTGACATTTCAATGATACTGCCGCTGATCCCGTAGATCCGTGTTTTCTCTTCTCCCATCAGGGTGCTGACCTGGGTGATCCGCAGGCAGATTTCGCCACAGCTCTGCTCGATGCGGGTAATGCTCTGTTTGGCATCTGCAACATGCCCTACCGTCTGCTCGACCCGAGTCAGTTCGGTATCCATTTCACTCACAGCTCTCTGGCTGACATCCTGTATCTTGCCGATGATGGTGGTGATTTCGGTCGTTGCCTCGCCGGTGCGATTGGCCAGTGAACGTACCTCATCGGCAACCACGGCGAAGCCACGCCCCTGTTCGCCGGCGCGGGCCGCTTCGATGGCCGCGTTGAGCGCCAGCAGGTTGGTCTGTTCGGCGATGCCGTGGATTACCCCCGCCAAGCCGGATATCTGCTGGGATAACCCGGCCAGGTCTGCAATGGTGCCAGAGACCTGTTTCACTCCGTGAGCCTGGGCCTGGATTACTTGCTCCACCCCTTGTATGACCAGCCGGGTGGCACTGGCGTGAGCTTCTGACTGGGAAGTCAGGTTGCTGACCTGCTGCAGCTGTGCATCTCCCTCCTGGATCAGGGCATATAGCTGCTCGATGACCTGCTCAACCTGCTTGGCCGCCCCCACTTGGGTTTGGCTATCATCGACATGCTGGCGAGAGAGGGTGGTCAGGCTGGTGGCTTGGTCGTTCAGCGAGCCGGCGCTCTGCTGCAGTGACGCCACCAGCGTTGAAAGCTGATCCCGCATGCTGCCAATCCGTTGGATCAGATCACCGATCGCATCGTTGCCAGGGTTTGGCATGGGGCAGTTCAGCGCACCGGCGGCAATGGCGGCGGTGGCCTTGCCTGCCTCCAGCAGGCGTTGCTGGGTTGGCCGTCCCAACCAGAAGACCAGAGTACATCCCATCAGGGCGGCGAGCAGCAGTAACCAATAGCTCATCCGGGTGGTCTGGGTGAGTTGTTCCAACTGTGCGGTCGCAAATTGGTTGCCATGGGTGACGGTGGCATCCACCCCGACCCGGTGGGCCCTGTATATAGTGTGCAGTTCAGCCGCTATGGCGGTGGCGCGCTCGAGATTGCCCTGCTTGATGGCCGGAATGAACTGACCATTGAGGAGTTGCCAGAAGTGCTCGCCCTGTGTGCGCTGTTCACCAAGAAGGCTCCGCTTGAGATCTTCATCCAGTGCGCTTTCCTGCCAGAAGCGGTTGCGGGTGTTGAAATCCTGCTCCAGGCGGGCGAGGGATTGCAGCAGATTCTCCTGTTCATCTGCCGTGGCATGCAGCAGGGTGTAGACCAGCAGCTGGGACTCAATAAGATAGAGCGGGGGAGGCAATATGTCGGCGACGACATCTTTCCCTTCCCCCATCTTGTCTGCTGCGTTTTTTACCGAGTGCATTCCAAAAAAACTGATTGATATCAATACGATGAATATCAATATGCCCAGCGCTTGACTGAAAAAAAGCGAGCGGTTGTGAATTGCCTTCAACATGTAACCTCCATTCGAATCCCTATCATGGATAGCATAGCCCTATCCTGAGCCGACGCCCTGAAACCTCAGAGACGGCCCGGTCCGGGGTATTTGATGGCTTTTGCGGCAGTGGGGAAGGGCATGGATGGTAGACCAGGCTCAGTGAGAGGGATTAAAACTTGGACACCCACCTTGTCTGCCCACCTCGTCTGGGCGAGTCATAGCCAGGATGGTTGTTGATGGCAGGCGAGTTGCCCAGCGGGAACAGGCCAGTGATGGTTCCCGGCTCGCCAGCACCGAGCGTCCCTCTTGGAATTGGTCCCGACCGCGTCAGGCTACTGGGCAGGTTCATACCACAACAGGCCCATCAGCACTGGGGCCGGCTGAGTGAGGAAGAGGGATCTCTACCTGCGGCCGCCCGCCACCGGTTGAGTCGGCTCGGGCAGTGTCCGAGTGTGGGCGGCATCCGCCAGGGCGCGATAGAGCAGCAGGTATCCCAAGGCGCACACCAGGCTTGCCATCAGGAAGATCTCCTGCACTGCGACTCTGTCCCCCAGCAAGGCGATGATAAGCCCGGCCAGGGGCAGGCTGAGCTGATTGAGCAACACCATCAGGCTGATCACCCTTCCCCTCTGTTGTTCCGCTATCCAATGCAGCCGCTCGGTACGAATAAAGACATTGAACAGACCGCATAGGCCGTAGCTGAGACCGCATCCTAGCAGATACCAGCCGAAACTCGGGGCCGTGGCCATGATCAGGCCTCCGGCTAGGATCAGCAGGAAGGCGAGCTGTCCTATCCAGTAGACGGCGACCCGGCGCAACAGCCATGGCATCAGCAGGAAGGCACCGATGGAGATGAGCCCCATGGTGAGCTGGACGCTGGCCAGGGTCTGATCGCTTTGACCAAACAGTCCAAGGGTCATGGGGGCTGCGGTGGCGAGCGCCAGACCGACGATCAGGTTGACCAGCATGGCGAGTCCGACCAGGCGCAGCAGTATGGGCTGGGCCAGCAGAGCGCCGAGCCCGACCCGAAGCTCGGGCAGCAGGGCCCGGTTGCCGGCCAGGGGGCTGGCTGCGGGAGCAGCACCCCTGGTGAGTCCCAGCACCCCGGTGGCACTCAGGGCGAAGCCCAGGGCGCATCCCCAAATCAGCTGGGTGGCCGGCAGCCAGATGAGCAGGGTGGCTGCCAGGGCGGGGCCGAGCACGCTGGCCCCGTTGTTGGTGACCTGCAGCCAGCTCTGGGCCTTGGCCATGTCGGCCGGGGTGACCAGTTGAGGCAAGGTGGTCTCGAGGGCAATGAAGGCCTGGGCATAGCAAAAGGCGCATAGCGCCATCATCACCATGATGGGAGCCATGCCGCTGCCAGGCCACAGCGTCATGATGAGCGCAGTGACGACACAGGCCGCCGCCCTCAGGCCGTCGGCCAATATGTAGACTCGCCGCCCGCCGACCCGATCGGCAAACACACCGGCCAGAGGGAGGGAGATGAGGCGGGGTAGCCATTCGATGAAGAAGGCCAGCCCGGAGAGGGCGACGCTCCCCGTGCTGCGATAGACCAGAAGGGGTACGGCAAACTGGAGGATCTGATCGCCGAGTCCGGACAGCATGCGGGAGCCCAGAAAGACGGAGAAGCGCATTCCCTGCATAGACGGACTCCTCAGCAGTGGACGACCGGCTGGTCGCAGGCGATCAGGGTGCCGGTCTCAATGGCGTCGGCCAAGGCATCGAGCTGGGCCAGCAGGGTCGGGTAGTCGGCGTGGTGTAACACTATCTGGCCCATGAAACCTCCATTGTCGGTCACCCTGGTGCTGACTCTCTCCCCCGAGGCCTTGCTGTAGCTGCCCTGATGCAATGTGATGCCCAGTGCCTGTGCGAGCTGCGGGATATCGGCCTGGCGGCTCAGCGTCCCGCTCTGGCGGGGGCGCAACATGCGGATCCCGCTATAGCCCAGCTGGCGTGGAAGGGTTGTATGGGTCTGGCCCGTGCTGGCCCAGTGCAACCAGCGCTGCCAGGGATCGAATGCATCGAAGCTGAGGGCGGCGAGATCCCAGATGTGCATGCCGGCTGGCCGCATGTTGCTCTCCACCGCGCTGGCCCCCTGCTCGCGCAGGAATAGCTCGTTGTGATAGGCCCCCCACTCCTTTGCCAGCAGCTGACGCATGAAGCCCCCGGCCTGATTGAGCCAGCGGGTTTGCTCCGAGGTGAGTCGGGCCGGCACTATCTGCTGGTACTCGGCGCGGTACTCCCCTTGGGTGGTGTGCTTCTCGGTCAGCCAGCGACAACCGGCCACATAATCCCAGCTAAATTCCCGCGCCGTCTCGATGAGGGGCTCCATCATGATGCCGCTGGCGTGATAGGGGGCCAGCTCCGCCCAGACGGAGGCACAGTCGGTGTGCGCATGGACCGCCATGCAGCCCCGGCTGTTGCCCTCGGCCACGGGCTTGATGAAGCCCTTGCCGCCGAGTTCCTCCCGGGTTGCGACCAGGGTCTCCAGGCTGTCGATAGCCCGGGCCGTCAGGGGCAGATAGTGATCCGGGGCGGGTACTTCGGCCTCCATGGCCCGAAAGCGTCGCTTGTCCAGGCCCGCCAAGGCCGCCTCTGGTTGGGCGCCGGGCAGCAGGTAGTGCTGGGCCAGCATAGCACCGAGCGGTACCCCTCGATCGGAGAAGGGGAGTATACCTATTGGCGTCATGGCTGCCTCTGCCAGGGCTTGGCATACCTGCGGCAGAGCGGGGTCCTGGCCGAGATCCGCCTGGATCACCAGGTCGGCGGCCTGCCAGTCTTGCAGGCTGGCCCGTTCCACCACCAGCACCAGCTGGCAATCAAATTGGTCGTGAGCCAGTTGGCGGAGCTTGGCGACATCATAGATGCGCACATTGTTGTAACCGACGATGACGTAACAGGGGTTCATGCTGATGCCTCCATCCGCGCTGGCGGGGTTAATTTGTATTCCACTCGGGTCTGCTTCAGCAGGGCGCCGAGGGCCTGGGGCAAGGTCTCCTCCCGGCCATGGACTATGCCGGACAAGGGGGTGGCGCCGGTGGCATAGCTGATGCTGCCGGGACGCACCATTTTGGGCTCCGCCTGATGCCAACTGTGCAACAGATCGCTCCAGCAGCCGTGGTCGAAGTGGATGTGTTGGGCCTCACCCGTGTGGTGGGCCGGGTAGACGAACCAGCCGTAGTGGATGTCACTCAGTGGGACGGCATGCTGGGTGATCTTCCCGTGGAGCTGGTATTGCAGGTCGATGTGGTAGAGGTTAAGCCCGGTCCTCAGGGCGAAGGTATCGGCGACCCCGGCCCCGCCGACCCGGCAGGCTGTCTCGAGGAAATGAACCCGGCCCGCCTCATCCTGGATCAGCTCGAAGTGAAAGCAGCCCTGTTCCTGACCCAAGGCGGCCAGGGTCTGGCGTAGCAGGTTTTCCATCTGCGGCTGGGGGGCTATCTGGACCGAGCCCAGAGGGGCGCCCCCTGCGTAGTCGAGGCAGTTACCCACATAGCGGCTGGTGATGGACTGTATGACATGACCATCGCTCAGAAAACCGTCCAGATGGCAGATGCTGCCAGCAATGAAGGCCTCCACGAAGTAGTCGTCGGGGCGAGTCAGGAGTCCGATGGTGTCGAGCATTGTCTGCCGATCCCCCATCACTATCCCTGTGCTAGAGGCTTCCAGCCTGGGTTTCAGCACGAAGCAGCCAAGGCTATCCGGCAGGTTGGCAAATGCCTCAAGTGACCAGAAGTCGGGCTGAGGGATGCCGGCAGCGCGGCAGCGAAGGCGCATGGCCCACTTGTCGCGCAGGGGCAGTATGGCCGCCGGGCGATCCCCCGGGATGGCGAAGCGCTCTCGTAGCAGGGCGGCCGCCAGCAGTTCGTATTCGGATCGGGCGATCAGCCGATCGGCCCCGTGCAGCTGGGGAGCGTATTGGCGGGCCAGTTCCTCGACCTCGAAGCTGGCGACCTCATGATGGTGACTCCCGGCGGGAAGGTCTGCCTGGCCGCCGGGCAGGCAGAGGTAATCCACCCTGTGTGCGCAGTGGTCTATCACCTGGTCATAACGGATCTTGCCGTAGGGTAACCGGTGCAGGATGACGATGTTCATGCTTGATACTCCACCTGGAAGTGGTGCGCCGTGCTGGCGACGAAGTCAGAGAATTTGTGGTGTGGCAGTGCTGAGATGTCCCAGAGCGCCTGACCGATGAAGATCTCCCGCGCTATCTCCGGCAGGCGATCCCCCTCCTGTACAAACAGGCGCTGATCGAGCAGGGGGGCCTCGTTACCGCTCTGGGGCTGGATACGCGACAGGGTGCGACCACTCTGACCGAAGAAGACACGAAAGAAGCTGCGCCGGTTCAAGGGAGGCGCTGGCTGGAGCGGCTGGGATAGCAGGCTGTCTAGCCAGAGGGAGAGCAGGTCTACCCCGGCGTGATGCCTGGTGCTCTCCAGTATGTAGGCGCCGCCGATGCGCGGGTTGATTTCGACAATCTCCCATCCTTGCTCTTCGGCAAACTTGGCCTCGATATGGAACAATCCCGTAGTGATTTCTAGGCTCGCCAGACACCGGGCCACGAACGTCTTACCCTCCGCTAACTGCGCTGGTTGCATCGAGACGGGGGGGCAAACGCAGGCGTTCTCCAACACGGTAAAACCCTGTTGGTGCATGTCTATTTTTTCATGGATTGCCAGTACCTGAACCTGCCCTTTCGCCACTATGACCTCGAAGCAATACTCGGAGCCCCTGATCAGGTCTTCGATGATGAATTCCGGTTCCTCCTTAAAGACACCGGCATAGGCCTGATCGGTACAGGCCTGTTGCCACAGCTCTTCGAGCTGGCTCGGTTGATCCAGCTTGTCCGCCCGGAATGCGCCGAATGAGGCAAGCCCGGTTCTGGGCTTGATAAAGAAGGCGCTACGATCGCTGAGCCTTTGCCACAAGGTGTCGATGAGCGGGTGAGCCTGCACCCGGGAGAGTCTGTCTCTGTGCAGCCAGCGTCGCATGGTCAACTTGTCTCGCAGCCGGGTTACGCTGGTCACGTCGAGGTCGGTTGCGCCGAGTAGTCCATTGGTCTGTGCCATGAGCTCACGATAGCCATCCCATACCGAGATACAGGCCAACAGGGTGATCTCGCCGGGCAGCCGTGCCAAGTAAGCCTCTATGTCCTGCATGGTCAGAGCATAGTCATCCGTGATCTCAAGCTGGCTTACCCAATCCAGCCAGGGGGGAGTGATCGCGCGCGATGGGCGGGAAGATAGGACATAACAGTCGAGCCCTCGGGCTGCCAGCTGTTGTTGCAGTGGTGCGACCATGGAGAGCAGTTGGTGGGACAGGATCAGGACACCTGTGCGTGAATTCATGGGGTCACTCCTTGGGAGGGGGCATGATGGACAGGCCCCACTCTGTGCTTATGCGGCTTGGCCTGTAGGCTGGCCATGCTTCTCGTACAGCTCCACGAAGAACAGCTTGAGCAGTTCCTGGATTTCGCTGAAGTAGCGCTTGATGTCGGCGATGTCCTGCTCGCTCTCGATGAGCAAATGCAAGATGTCCCACATCTCCTGGGTGTGATCTTCCACCAGGTCGGTGTTTAGGTGGGCAGCCTGGCCGGCAATCTTGTCTTTGCCCAGGGAGTCGGCCATGGCGGCAATCTGCTTGGGGGTGATCTTCTGAGTGGTGTATTCGACCAGATAGCTGTAGCAGACTACGCCGAGGGGCTTCTCATGTTCGGCTACGAAATAGAGGTAACCCGCCAGCAGCCGGGTGTAGAAACTGGGTTCGGTACGATAGATCTCTTCCTGAGTGACGCCGATCCGCTCTGCATCCTGAATGAACAAGGTGTCGTGCAGCATCTCTTCATCCTGATAGGCTGCATAGCGCTGGGCGGCTTCGGCATTGATGCGGCTGATCTTGTGCAGGTTGTTACACTGGGCGCTTCGTATCAGGCGGATGCGCCAGGCGTGCTCCATGAGGGTTTGGCGATAGTAGGGCAAGTTGACTTCAGCCCCCTCTAGGTGGCGTGCGAAGGGAACGGTGCGATTCCATTCGTCTATCTTGGTGTCGAGGAATGCGTCCAGCTCTCGCTTTACCTTGTTGCTTTCCTGAAGAGAGAGCAGTGGTTTACGACGAACGATGGCACGGTCAGTGATGCGGTTTTTCAATTCCATGTGAGAGTCCTCGGGTTGATTTAGCGAAGAATGACGTCGCCAAGCACCTTGCATTGGCAGGCTAGGCGCAGGTTGGTATCGGTTTGTTTCGTCAGCGCAAAAAGTCGCTGCTCCCTGGGTGTCAGGGCAGATAGCTGCTCCAGCCCTTCGACGACATTTATGGTGCAGGTACCGCAATTGCCGGCGCGACAGGCGAACCGGATATGCTCGTCCATGTCGAGCAGGCGGATCGGATTGGGCGAGTCGATGACGACACCGCTTTCCTGAAAAGTGATGCTTGGCATAGTTGAATTCCAGCAGATAGGGGGCCAGGCCGTGGATAGGGCCTCATTTGCTGGGGCAACTCTAATCTCGCCACACATGGGGGGGAAGGGAAGGGCGATATTCATTTGGCCTTACTTTACCGGTACAGTAGCCGGTAAAGTTGCTCAAGGAGGTAGCCATGATGATCCCTGCGTTGGCATTCAAGCCGAGGGAGCCCAAGGTGGTTCAAATCACGGACCACCTCGGCCAGTTGATCCGGGATGGCGTCCTGCCAATGGGGGTACGGCTCCCCTCCATCCATACACTGACGCGTCAGTTTGGGGTGAGCAAATTCACCGTGGTGGACGCCCTGGACAGGCTTAAAGGCCAGCAGCTGGTCTATGCCAGCCAGGGGCGCGGCTATTTCGTCTCCCGCCGAGGCCCCGTACCGGATAGTGACAGTCTGGGGAAACTGCTGCCCCAGGATTTTCTGAGCGTCTCCCGGCGCGCCCTGATAGGCGAGCAGGGGGCGAGCCGTCCCGGCTGCGGTTTCTTGCCTGCGGACTGGCTCGATAATGACAATCTTCGCCAGGCCCTGCGCCAGGTGAGTCGACAGCCCAACCTCAGACTGGCCGAATACGGGGATGCAGCCGGCTATCGCCCCCTGCGCGAGACCTTGAGGGAGAGGCTGGCCGTGTTCGGCATGGTGCTGACCCCGGACCAGCTGGTGACCACGGCTAATACCATGCAGGCGCTGGATTTGCTGTTGCGGTTGCTGCTGCGCCCAGGTGATGCCGTGCTGGTGGATGATCCCTGTTACTTCAATTTCCACGGTATCCTGAGCCTGCATGGCGCCCGGGTACTATCTCTGCCCCGAACCCCGGATGGGCCCGATCTGCTGCTGCTTGAACGCTGGCTCATGGAGGAGAAGCCACGGCTATATCTCACCTCCGGCTTGCTGCACAATCCCACGGGTCAGTCGCTCTCGCCTGCCCAAGCGTTCAGCCTGCTGGCACTCCTGTCCCGCTGGGATTGTCACCTGATCGAGGATGACCTCTATGGGGACCTGCTCGGGGAGAGAGTGCCCCGGCTGGCCAGCATAGGGGGATGGGAGCGAGTGACTTATGTGTCGGGTTTTTCCAAGCTGCTCAGTGCCAACCTCAGGTTGGGCTTCGTCGCAGCCAGCCCGGCCCTTGCGGCCAGCCTCGCCGGTCTGAAGCAGGTGTGCGGCGGGGTGACCATGGAGATAGGGGAGCGGATGCTGACGGGGTTGCTGCGGGACGGCCACTACGACCGCCAATTGCGCCGGATCCGGCAACGTTTGTGTGATGCGGGGAGGCGAGTTGATGACTGGCTGACGGGGCTGGGCTGCCAGCTGGAGTTTGATGGCCAGGGGGGCCTGTTTCGCTGGGTACGGCTGCCGGACGGGGTCAACAGCGAGACTCTGGCCCAGTCGGCTCTGGCCGAAGGGATCGCCCTGGCCCCGGGATCCCTCTTCACCCGCGGTAAGGAGGGGCACCACTATATGCGGCTTAACCTTGCCCACACAGACCACCCCGAACTGATGGAGCGGTTGGGCCGGCTGCTGCAAGAGGCAGGGAAAGGGTCGACTTGGCCCCCTGGAGGAGGCCCGCTCCTTCTTAAGTGATGAGCACCGTCAGTTGCTGGGCCATACCGGTCAGGATGGAGAGGCTGACGGCGCCGAACAGCAGACCCGTGACCAGATTGAGCGGGCGCTGGATACGACCAAGCAGGCGTTGGGCCCGCGGGGTGGATAGGCTCCAGGCCAGCACGCCGAACCAGACCAAAGAGAGCAGGAACAGCTCCAGCACCAGCAGGCCGCGCGTCAGGCCGTCCACCTGCGGCGTCACCATGGCCGCCAGCAATCCCATGAAGAACAGCAGTGCCTTGGGATTGAGCAGATTGGTGGCAAGCCCGCTCCCTATCCCCTTGCGCCAGCCCTGCTGCTCTCCGCCAGCCTTGAGGGCCAGTGTTGCCGAGCTGTGCCAGGCGGCCTTGAGCGCTCCCCAGCCGAGCCAGCCCAGATAGAGGGCGCCGACCACCTTCACCGCCATGAACAACCAGGGATGTTCGGCGATCAGCAGGCTGATGCCAGTCAGGCTGAGGGTGGCGTGTACCAGAATCGCCAGCGCTATGCCGAACGCGGCCCCCAGGGCCGTGGGTCTGTGCAGACTGGTGCGCAGGATCAGCGCGAAGTCCGGTCCCGGGCTCGCCAGGGCGACAAGATGGATGAGACCTATGGTCAGAAACAGGCTGGTGAACATGGCAAAACCTCAACGACAGTATGAGGGGGAAGCATGGGGGATCAGGGCTGGGGGAGATTGTAAAAGATTGCATCTGCTGACGGTCATCAGCTGGTTTGGGCTGTCATGGTCCTTATCTAGCCGGGCTGGCCCGTAAAAGATTGCATCTGTTGGCGGTAGTCCGCCGGGGTGAGCCCGAATGCCTGTCGAAAACCGTGGTGAAAGTGGCTCTGGTCGAAGAAGCCGACCGCCAGTGCCACGTCGCTCACCGGCAGACCGCTGCCGAGCAGGCGCTTGCCCTGCTCCAGTCGCAGCCGTTTGAGCCAGGCATAGGGGGTCATGCCGGTCTTTTTCTTGAACTGGCGCAAGAAGGCGAAGCGATCCAGCCCGAACAGGGCGGCCAGATCTTCCAGACTGTGGCGTTCATCCAGGCGGGCCAGCAGATAGTCACGCAGGTATCTGAGCTGTGGATCCGCCAGGGCGTGGCGCTCAGGTGCGATGTGCAGCAGTTCGCCGAGCAGCCCGAGCAGCTGACTCTCCGCCAGCAGGCCGTCCGGTTGGGGATTATCCAGATACATGTGCAGCTGGGCGAAACCCTGATAGAGGTCGGGGCGGCTCTGCAAGCCCTTGTCGAAGAAGGGTTCAGGGCTATCTGGCAGCCAACGTGCCAGCTGTTCGGGATCAATGGCAAACACCCGCACCTCGTACCCTTCTGGCTGCAGGCTGAGGCCGTCGTGCATTTCGTCCGGGTTGACGGTGGAGAGTTGGCCGCGTACCAGATGGTGGCTGCTGCCCTTGTGGATGAATTTCTGGCCGCCCTGCTGCACCAGACCAATGTGATAGTCCAGGTGAACGTGGCGGCCATAGCTGAACTCCCTGTGGTGGGAGTGAGAGAGTTCAACCCCCGGCAACAGCCGGGATTGCCAGTAGTGGATGCGGGATGGGGGAGGGCTCATCGACTATTGATAACCTGAAATCCGAATGTTGGCTTGTAGATTATTGCAGCGTCGATGAGCCATGGCATCAACTCTGGCTGGCCGCCCTGCGCCGCTTGCCGCTGCGCAACCCGTCCAGACTGAACAGTACAAGCGCACTCCAGATGCAGCCGAAGGTGATCAGCTTGTCCAGCGCCAGCTCTTCCCCGTAGAGAGTGACCGCCAGTATGAACATCAGGCTGGGGCCTATGTACTGGAAGAAACCCAGGGTGGAGAGTTTGAGCCGGGTGGCGGCGGCGGTGAAGCAGAGCAGGGGCGCCGTGGTGACTACACCGGCGGCGATCAGCAGCAGGTTCAGTTGCCAGCCGTTTTCTGTCATGTGACTGGTGGGGCTGTCGGCGAATCCCCACAGGTAGATGGCGGCCGGCGGCAGCATGATCATGGTCTCGATCAGCAGGCCCGTGAGGGCATCGAGAGCCAGCTTCTTGCGGATGAGGCCGTAGATGGCAAAGCTGGAGGCCAGCACCAGCGCAATCCATGGCAGGGAGCCGAAGGCGATGATCTGGACGGCGACACCGATCACCGCCAGTCCCACTGCCCACCACTGCAGGCGGCGCAGCCGCTCGCTCAGGAACAGCATGCCGAGCAGCACGTTGAACAGCGGATTGATGTAGTAGCCGAGGCTGGCATCCAGCATGTGGCCGTTGTTGATGGCCCAGATAAAGAGCAGCCAGTTGCCGCCGACGGTGACCGAGGTAAAGGCCAGGGTGAGCAGCACTTTTGGCTGGCGCAGCACGGCCTGCACCTTGTGCCACTGGCGGCCTAGCAAGGTCAGCACCATCAGCAGGACGCAGGACCAGATCATGCGATGGGTCAGGATTTCGGGGGCCGGTACGGCTGAGATGGTCTTGAAATAGATGGGGGCGAGGCCCCAAAGGGTATAGGCGCACAAGGCATAGATGATGCCCTGACGCTGAGCTTGTTGCTGCATGCGGATAACCTTCACTGGAGAGTCGGATGCTGGAAAACATCGAAAAAAATCAGTGTAGCGATCCTTTTGGAGGGAAAGAAGTGAATAAATGATAATCAGCGGATTTTAACGACAGGCTTCTCTGCTCAGCGGCCCCCACCGCGACGGATCTTCTCGACGTCCGCCAGCAACCACAGCATGAGTGCGATGGCGGAGATCCATGGACCCCAGGTCACATAGGCCTCACCCTGTCCCAGCAGGTAGAACAGCAGCGGCAGTCCTATCACCAGAAACAGTACACTTCCCAGAAAAAATAACATTTTTATCTTTATATTTAATGGCTTGTCTATTTGATGATTATATCGATTGGGGCGGGCGATGAAAGGGTAAAAATGAAAAAGGAGGATTTCTCCTCCTCTTTCGCGGATGTCCGTCATTTCTGATGTTATTCGAGCTGGATCCAGGTGCTTTTCAGCTCGGTGTATTTCTCCAGCGCATGCAGCGACTTGTCGCGGCCATTGCCTGATTGCTTGAAGCCGCCAAATGGCATCGTCATGTCGCCGCCATCCCAGTTGTTGACGAACACTGTGCCGGCGCGCAGGGCGCGGGATCCCTTGATCGCCTTGTTGAGATCCGTCGTCCAGATAGCCGCAGCCAGACCGTAGTCGGTGTCGTTACCCAGCGCGATCGCCTCTTCCAGGGTATCGAAGCCGGTCACCGCCAGCACGGGTCCGAAGATCTCTTCGCGGAAGATGCGCATCTCGGGCGTCACCTCGTCGAAGATGGTGGGCTCGATATAGAAGCCGCCGCTCTCGGTGTTGGTGCGGTTGCCGCCCAGCAGCAGCTTGGCTCCCTCCTGCTTGCCAATCTCGATATAGCGCAACACCTGCTCCATCTGGATGTGGTCCACCATGGCGCCGATGCGGGTGGCAGGGTCGAGCGGGTCGGCCGAAATCCACTCCTTGGCATGGGCCAGCAGCCGCTCCATGAACTGCGGTTTGATGCTGTTTTGCACCAGCAGGCGAGAGGCGGCGGTGCACACCTCGCCCTGGTTGTAGAAGATGGCGCCAGCGGCACTTTTGGCGGCGGCGTCCAGATCCGGCGCGTCCGCCAGTATGATGTTGGGGCTCTTGCCACCGCACTCCATAAAGGCACGCTTGAGGTTGGACTTGCCGGAGCACTCCACCAGATGTTTGCCGATCTTGGTGGAGCCGGTGAAGGTGATGCAATCCACGTCCATGTGCATGGCCAGTGCCTCGCCCACGGTATGGCCAAAGCCCGGCAGCACGTTGAAGATCCCATCCGGAATGCCCGCCTCTTTCGCGATCCCGGCGATGCGCAGGGCGGTGAGGGGCGACTTCTCTGAGGGTTTGAGGATGACGGAGTTGCCGGTGGCCAGCGCCGGGCCCAGCTTCCAGCAGGCCATCACCAGCGGGAAGTTCCAGGGCACTATGGCGGCGACCACCCCGAGCGCTTCACGGGTCACCAGTGCCAGCGCGGACTCTTCCACCGGGGCGACCTGATCGTAGATCTTGTCGATGGCCTCGGCGTTCCAGGCGATGCAGTTGGCAGCGGCGGGGGCGTCATACCCCATGGCATCGCCAATGGGCTTGCCCATGTCCAGTGACTCCAGCAGCGCCAGCTCCACCTTGTTCAGGCGCATCAGCTCGGCGAAGCGTTGCATGATCAGCTTGCGTTGTTTCGGGGCCAGCCCGCTCCAGCGTTTGTCACTGAAGGCGGTGCGGGCGGCTTGCACCGCCAGCTCGGCATCGGCGGCGTCGCAGGCGGCGACCTTGGTCAGCAGCTGGCCATTGGCCGGGTTGATGCAGTCGAAGGTGGCGCCATTGATGGCATCCCGGTAGCTGCCGTCAATGAAGGCTTGCGAGGGCAGGGTCAGATGGACGGCCTTGTGTTGCCACTGGGCCAGGGTCAGGTCACTCATGTTCACTCCTTGAACCGGCAAAGAATTGGTCTTTGCGTATCAATATGCTAAACATCTTGCCGCTTGTAAATCCATCCTGTAACAATTCATTAAACACTTGTCCCTTTCTCCCCGGCAATGACGGCCATCCTTGTCACTCGCCATGAGCGAGAAACCGGCCGGGGCAAGGTGCAGCGATCGGCGTGAACGCCGTTGAATGGCCTTAGAAACTGGCCGGGGTGTTGGCGGAGATCAGCTCGCACTCCTGCTCGCCCACGTTGCGAAAACGGTGCGGGGTGCGGCTGTCGAAGTAGTAGCCATCACCCGCCGCCAGCTGGTGGATCTGCTCGCCGACGGTGATCTCGACCGTGCCGCGGATGACGATGCCGCACTCTTCTCCCTCATGGCTCAGCATGTCGTCACCCGTGTCGGCACCCGGCGGCAGTATCTCCTGCATCATGCCGATGGCACGGTTGGCGCGGCTGTGGCCAATCAGCCGGTAGCTGATGGGATGGGTGCCGAGATCCGGCATGTCGCTGGCGCGGAAGATCACCTCGGTGCCCATCTCGGTCTCCTCGGTGAAGAAGCTGGCGAGCGACATGGGGATACCTTCCAGCACCTTGCGCAGTGAGGATACCGAGGGGCTCACCTGATTTTTCTCGATCTGGGAGATAAAACCGTTGGTCACACCGGAGCGTTTGGCCAGCTCGCGCTGGGAGAGGGCCGCCTTGGTGCGAACCGCCTTGAGGCGGTGACCTATATCCATCAATAGACACTCCTTGACTGTTTACTATTATTAAAATTGTGTTAAATATCTTATACCATCCTGCTCATGTATCAGCCAAGGGTGGCACCGAATGGGGCTATTATGAGCCCCTTTTTAGGAATTTAGGTGTTTAATTTAATAGGCGTTAGCCGATAGTTACTAAACACCTTAAGGATGAGGTGACCATGAAACCGATCAGCGACATCAATACGCCCTCCGATATGTCCGCCTTCTGGATGCCGTTTACCGCCAACCAGCAATTCAAGGCGGCGCCGCGCATCCTGAAGTCGGCAGAGGGGATGTATTATCACTCAGAGGATGGCCGCAAGATACTGGATGGCACAGCCGGGCTCTGGTGTTGCAACGCGGGCCATGGTCGCCGCGAGATTGCCGAGGCGGTCTCCCAGCAGATTTCTCACCTCGACTTTGCCCCCACATTCCAGATGGGGCATCCCCTGCCGTTCGAGCTGGCCAATCGGCTGGTGGAGATAGCCCCCAAGGGGCTGGGCCATGTCTTCTATACCAACTCGGGCTCGGAAGCCGTGGACACGGCGCTCAAGATTGCGCTGGCCTGGCAGCGGGCGCGGGGTCAGGGTACCCGCACCCGGCTGATTGGCCGCGAGCGCGGCTATCACGGGGTCGGCTTCGGCGGCATCTCGGTGGGGGGCATTCCCGGTAACCGCAAGTGGTTCGGCTCCCTGTTGACCGGGGTAGATCATCTGCCTCATACCCTCAACATCGCCAAGAACGCCTTTACCAAAGGGCTGCCCGAAGAGGATGTGGCGCTGGCCGACGAGCTGGAGAGGATCGTCTTCCTGCACGATGCCAGCAACATAGCGGCTGTCATCGTCGAACCCATCGCCGGCAGTACCGGTGTCATTATGCCACCCAAGGGCTACCTCAAGCGACTGCGGGAGATCTGTACCAAACACGGCATCCTGCTGATCTTCGACGAGGTGATCACCGGCTTTGGCCGCCTCGGCTCCCCTTTCGCCGCTCAGGAGTTCGATGTCCTGCCCGACATGATCACCTGTGCCAAGGGGCTCACCAACGGCGCTATCCCCATGGGGGCCGTGCTGGTGAGCAATGGTATCTATGACGACATGATGGCCGCCGGCAAGGGCGCCATCGAACTGTTCCACGGCTACACCTACTCGGGTCACCCGGTGGCCGCCGCCGCCGCGCTGGCGACCCTCGAGATCTATCGCAACGAGAATCTGCTCACCCGCGCCGCCGATCTGGCGGGCTACTGGGAGGAGGCGGCCCATTCCCTCAAGGGCTGCAAGCATGTGAAGGATGTGCGCAACTATGGACTGGTGGCGGGCATCGAGCTCGAATCCCTGCCGGATGCACCGGGCAAGCGTACCTATGAGGTGTTCGTACGCTGCTTCGAGAAGGGGGCGCTTGTCCGCGTCACCGGCGACATCATCGCCCTGTCGCCGCCCCTCATCATGGAGCGCAGCCAGATCGACGATCTCTTCACCCTGCTGCAGGACGTGTTGCAGACGCAGGCGTAACCCACTTTCACCTTACACTGCATGGCGCCCCGGATGTGGGCGCTATCTCCCTGTGCCCGGCTCGCGTGAGACGGCGCAGGGAGAGACGGATTAGCCATCACGGAGGATTTATGACATATCGGGTCAGCAACTTTATCAACGGCGAGACGACGGAGAGTCGCAGCGAGCGCTTCGGTGCCATCTTCAACCCGGCCACCGGCCAGCAGCAGGGTCAGGTGGTGCTCAGTACCGCCGCCGAATGCGACGAGGCCATTGCCATGGCAGCGCGCGCCTTCGCCGACTGGTCGCAGACCCCGCCGCTGGTGCGGGCCCGGGTGCTGTTCCGTTTCAAAGAGCTGATGGAGCAGCACAGGGATGATCTGGCCCGGCTCATCAGCCGCGAGCACGGCAAGGTCTTCTCTGATGCCCAGGGCGAGCTGACTCGTGGTCTCGAGGTGGTGGAGTTTGCCTGTGGCATTCCCCACCTGCTCAAGGGGGAGCACTCTCTCAACGTGGGCCGGGGGGTCGACAGCTACTCCATGATGCAGCCGGTGGGGGTGTGCGCCGGCATCACGCCGTTCAACTTCCCGGCCATGGTGCCGCTCTGGATGTTCCCGGTGGCCATCGCCTGCGGCAACACCTTCATTCTCAAGCCTTCCGAGAAGGATCCCTCCCTCTCGCTGCGTATGGCCGAACTACTCAAGCAGGCCGGTCTGCCGGACGGCGTGCTCAACGTGGTCAACGGCGACAAGGAGGTGGTGGACGTGCTGCTGACCGACTCGCGGGTCGGCGCCGTCTCTTTTGTCGGCTCTACCCCCATCGCCCAGTACATCTACGCCACCGCCTCGGCCCACGGCAAGCGGGTGCAGGCGCTGGGCGGCGCCAAGAACCACATGCTGGTGATGCCGGATGCGGATCTCGACCAGGCGGTCTCAGCCCTGATGGGGGCGGCCTATGGCGCTGCCGGTGAGCGCTGCATGGCGATCTCGGTGGCCGTGGTGGTGGGGGATGAGACAGCCGATACGCTGGTGGCAAAACTTTCGCCACTGGTGGCGCAACTCAGGGTCGGCCCGGGGCTGGGTCAGACCCCGGAAAACGAGATGGGGCCCCTCATCAGTCGCGAGCATCTGGCCAAGGTGCGCGATTATGTGGATCAGGGGGTGGCCGAGGGGGCTCTGCTGCGGGTCGATGGTCGCGGCGTGAGTCATGGGGAAGGCTACTTTATCGGCGGCAGTTTGTTTGACGAGGTGACCCCCAACATGCGCATCTACCGGGAGGAGATCTTCGGCCCCGTGCTTGCCATAGTGCGGGCCCCGGATTACGAGACGGCGCTCAAGCTCATCAACGAACACGAGTACGGTAACGGCACCGCCATCTTTACTTGCGACGGTGATACGGCGCGGGACTTCACCGCCAGGGTTCAGGTCGGTATGGTAGGGGTGAACGTCCCTATCCCCGTGCCCATGGCGTTTCACAGCTTCGGTGGCTGGAAGCGGTCCATCTTCGGGCCGCTCAATATGCATGGGCCTGATGGGGTGCGCTTCTACACCCGGATGAAGACGGTGACGGCGCGCTGGCCACAGAGCCTGCGTGCTGGCGCGGAGTTCTCCATGCCGACCATGAAGTGACGCGCAGGCACGCTGACATGGCCAACCTATTGCCCCCGCAGGCCATCGTTCTGCGGGGGTAACCTCTGTAAAGGAGTGACAGATGCGACTGGGAATTCTCGATTGTGACCGGCTGGATCCCGATTTGGCGGGTGATTTTGGCCCTGTTTACTCCGAGATGTTTATCAGGGGCTTTCGGGCCCTGGCCCCCGAGCTGGAGTTTCGGGTCTGGTCGGCGCTCGATGGTGAGCTGCCGGACGACCTGCACGGGTGTGATGCCTGGCTCATCACTGGCTCGCGCCACGATGCTTACAGCGATATCCCCTGGATCCAGGCGCTGCGGGCGTGGATCCGCCAGGCGCACGATGCCGACGTCAAGCTGGCCGGGGTCTGCTTCGGCCATCAGGTGATCGCCCAGGCGCTGGGTGGCGAAGTGGTGAAGTCTACCAAGGGGTGGGGGCTGGGGGTGTCGGTGCATCCCATGCTGGCGAGCGGAGCCTGGATGCAGCCCGGGCTGGATACGATCCGGATCCTGGCCAGCCACCAGGATCAGGTCGAGCAGCTGCCACCGGGCGCGATCCGGCTGGCGGGCAACGATTTTTGCCCCAACTTCATGTTCTTGCAGGGGGATCATATCGTCGCCATTCAGGGTCATCCGGAGTTTTCGGTGGAGTACAACCGGGCGTTGATCGAGCGGCGGCGGGACTTCCTGTCCGATGACCGCTATCAGCGCAGCCTCTCCTCGCTGGAGGGGGAGGTGGACTCGGCTACCATGATGCAGTGGCTGTTGCAATTTTTGGGCATACTGCCCGGTGGCGAAGGAGCGGCCGGCGGGATCACAGCAGGAGAGCGAGCATGATTATTGGCGTACCCAAGGAAATCAAAAACCATGAATACCGGGTCGGCATGACTCCCGCCGGAGTGCAGGAGCTGGCGGCCCGGGGACACAAGGTCCTGGTACAACAGCAGGGCGGTGAGGCGATCGGATTGTCCGATGCCGAGTACCAGGCGGCCGGGGCCGAGCTGGTGGTCAGCGCGGCGGAGATATTCGCCCGGGCAGAGATGATAGTGAAGGTGAAGGAGCCCCAGCCCGAGGAGTGCGAACTGCTGCGCCCGGATCAGCTGCTGTTCACCTATCTGCACCTGGCGCCGGATCCGGTGCAGACCCAGCTGCTGGTGCATTCGGGGGTGGTGGCCATCGCCTACGAGACGGTGACCGACGAGCGCGGCGGCTTGCCGCTGCTGGCGCCCATGTCCGAGGTAGCGGGGAGGATGGCGATCCAGGCCGGGGCCCACAGCCTGGAGAAGGCGCAGGGGGGCAATGGCACCCTGCTCGGTGGCGTACCCGCAGTGGCGCCCGCCAAGGTGGTGGTGCTGGGCGGCGGGGTAGTCGGTGTCAACTCGGCGCGCATGGGGCTGGGGTTGGGGGCCGATGTCACTATCCTGGATCGTTCCCTGCCACGGCTACGGGAGCTGGACAGTCTGTATGGTCCGGCCCTCAAGACCCTCTACTCCACCCGCACCAATATCGAGGCTTGCATCGCCCAGGCGGATCTGGTGATCGGCGCCGTGCTGATCCCGGGGGCGGCGGCGCCCAGGCTGCTGACCCGCGACATGCTCAAGCTGATGCGCAAGGGTTCTGTGCTGGTGGATGTGGCTATCGATCAGGGCGGCTGTTTCGAGACGTCCCACCCGACCACCCACGAGGATCCCACCTATGTGGTGGACGGCATCATCCACTACTGCGTGGCCAACATGCCGGGTGGCGTGGCGCGTACCTCCACCTTCGCCCTGACCAATGCCACTTTGCCGTTCGTGCTGGCACTGGCCGACAAGGGCTATGTCCAGGCGCTCAGGGATGACAAGCACCTGCGGGCCGGTCTCAACGTGTTCAAAGGCAAGGTCACCCAGGCCGCGGTGGCCCAGGCGCTCGGCTACGAGTACGTCAGCGCCGAGTCCGTACTGGGCTGACACAGCGGCGTAAAGCCGGCCGGCAAACGTCGAGCGGGCTCACAAACCCCGCGATTTCAGGGAGGGCCGTCAGGGCCCTTTCTCATATACTGGGGTCCCTTGTCAGTGAGGTCTCTCCATGTCCCGTATTCTGCTGCTCGCCAATCTCAACTGTGATCATGTGCTCTCCCTCTCCGAACCTCTGGTGGCCGGAGCCCGGCTGCAATACGTGGATCAGGGGCGCCGGCTGGGGGGCGGCGCCGCCAACACCGGCATAGGGCTGGTATGGGCGGGCCACGAGGTGACCATAGCCTCCCGCATCGGACTGGATGAGGCGGGCGACTGGCTGCTGGAGCAGGCGGCGGGTTACGGGTTGGACTGCTCTCATGTGGAGCGCTTCGGTGGCGCAACAGGCGAGCTGCTGATCCTGGTGGACGCCACCGGCGAGCGCACCATCCTCAGGCGGCCGCGTCGCCCCGATCTACCCGGCGACTTGCCGGTGGAGGGGGTGGACTGCCTCTACGTGAACTATCCCGGCACCGCCATCATCGGCTACATGCGCCAGATGCTCGGCAAGAGCTTCGTGGTGGCCCAGTATCCCAAGGGTGGGCAGGCGCGCCGCCCCTGCCACGTGCTGGTCGCTTCCCGCTCCGATCTCGGCGAGGTGGGCGACCCCTGGCAGCATGCCAGGCAGCTGGCGGGAGATCAGCTGGAGTGGCTGGTGCTGACCGAAGGCAAGGCGGGGGCCGTGGCCATTCACGGCGAGGAGCAGATCCGGGTGGCGGCGCGGCCGGTGTCCGTGGTCGATACCACGGGGGCGGGGGATGCGTTCGCCGGTGGCCTCATTCATGGTCTTGCCCGTGGCATGGCGATCCAGGATGCTTTGCAGTGTGCGGTGGATTGGGGGGCTTTTGCGGTCGCCTCCGAGAGTTCGATTCCCTCCAGTGCCTTGAAAAACTGGCTCAGGCAGCCCCACTGAATCCTGAAGCAAGGTGTCGTATGGAGTGGTCCGATCCCCTCGGGTGTTGAGGGAGGACAGGCGAGTTTAGCCGCCAAAAATGCCCCAAACCTTGGACTAAGCCTGCAAGTTTGCGATCAATCAAAGAAAGTGTCGATTTATGTGCATCTTCATCGACACCCGCCTGAGCTGCTCTTAACCTTGTCACTCCACGACTCAGATTAAGATGCGTGCTCCGTGCAAGCGCAAGCGCGGCCCCGCCTCTTAGCTTTAGGTTGTCGTCCTGATTTCTGGCTTGTAGTAAGAGGCAAGTGCGACCATGCAACTGACACGATTTACCGACTATGCCCTGCGTACCCTGACTTTTTTGGCGGTTCAGCCGGGAGATCGCCTGTCGACCATCACGGAGGTGGCCGATACCTTTGCCATCTCCCGCAACCACGTGGTCAAGATAGTGCATCAGCTCGGCATCAAGGGCTACATAGAGACGGTACGTGGCAAGCATGGCGGCATCCGCCTCGGTCGCTCCGCCGTCTCCATCAACTTGCGCGATGTGGTGATGGACATGGAGCACGTGCTCTGCCCGGTTGATTGCAAGCGCGAGAACTGCCGCCTCTCCGGTGGCTGCCGCATTCAGGGCATTCTACGGCGCGCCATGAATGCCTTCCTCGAGGTGCTGGGGGAATATACCCTGGCCGATGCGGTGCGGGATCCGACCCGTCTCTGCCACTTGCTCGGTATCGAACAGGATTCCACTCTGGTCATGGCATAAACGCTGTGGGGGACTGACAAAGGGGCCTTGGTGCCCCTTTGTGCTTTCTGGTGTTTTTTGAGACCAGGGTGGCGGATCGGGTCAGAGCTGGGGGATCAGGGTGATGGCACCATGGAAGCAGGCGAGACCGCAGGCACCACAGCCATCGCACGCCGCCATGTTGACGCTGACGCCGTCGGCGGTGGCCTTGATCGCCAGCTGGGGGCAGGCATCTTCACACAGCAGGCAGTAGAAGCCCTGTTTGGCCTGACAGCTCGCCTCTATCTGCACCCGGGTCTGCACCTGGCGTCCCCATTGCAGGTCGAGGGCTCCGGTCGGACAGGCTCTGGCGCAGCTGCCACAGTAGCTGCACTGGCCGCAGGCGAGATCCAGCACAGGGGTGCCAGCGATGGCAGTGCCCTCGTATTCGGATTGGCTTGCCGGTTTGAGCAGGCGGTTGGGACAGGCCTTGAAGCATTCACCGCAGCGGGTGCAGAGGGAGAGGTACTGGGACTCTTCGATGGCCCAGGGCGGGCGTGCCTCGTGACAAACCACGTCCGGTTTGCGGGAGCCCCCCAATGCGTGCATCAGCCATCGACAGAAAAAATGAGTCATGCCCACCCCTTATACCTATTAGGGGTTAATTTTATCCAAGTTTTCGCTGGCAAGCCAGAGAATAGCGCGGGGCAGGATCGCAAGCCGGGTTGCCCTTGTGTAAGCTAGGCGAGTCTTTTTGCGGGATTGAATGAACTCATGTGGTTATTTCTGTGGCGTGCGTCTCTGTTGTATATCTTCCCCCTGTTGATGTGGGCCTACTGCCGCATCAAGGATATCGGGTTCGCCGAGCTCGACACCGGGGTTAACAGTCACAAGTGGGTGGTACTGGCGGCCTACCTCCTCTATGTGCTGATCTGGCTATTGCTCAACCGTTACCTCGAGCTCTTCCTGCGTCAGCGGGGCCGTAAATGATCGACCTGGCGAGCTGGGGGCCGGCACTGCTGGTCGCCCTGATCGCCCTCGGGGTTGGCTGGCTGGCGGGGCGACGTGCCGCCAGCGCACAGGCGCAGGCGTTGTTGCTGAGCCAGGAACGTCACCAGGTGTTGCAGGATCGCTTCGACGAGCTGCAGGACGAGCGGATGCAGGGCCAGCAGAAGCTGGATCAGCAGCAGACTCTGCTCATCAAGCTCACCGCCCGCCTCAAGGATGCCGAAGCCACCCTGCGCAGTGAACGGCTGGCCGCCGCCGAGAAGCTGCAATTGCAGCGGGACGCCGAGCTGCGTCTCAGCCAGCAGTTTGAAAACCTCGCCAACCGGATTTTCGAGCAAAACTCCGGTAACTTCCGCGAACTGAACCAGAACAGTCTCGATCTGCTGCTGACTCCGCTCAAAGAGCAGCTCGAGGGCTTTCGCCGTCAGGTGGGAGAGACCCACGCCCAGGAGACGGCCCAGCGCCACAGCCTCAAGTTCGAGCTGGAGCGCCTTGCCGAGCTCAATGCCCGTATGACCGAAGAGGCGGCAGCTCTGACCCGCGCCCTCAAGGGCGACAGCAAGCAGCAGGGCAACTGGGGTGAGGTGGTGCTGGCCCGAATTCTCAGCGAATGCGGCCTGCGCGAGGGTCACGAGTACCACACCCAGGTCAACATAGAAGTGGACAAGGGCAAGCGCTATCAGCCTGACGTGATAGTCCACTTGCCTCAGGAAAAAGACATTATCATAGATGCCAAGGTGTCGCTGACCGCCTACGAGCGCTGGTACAACGCCGACGACGTGCTGGAGAAGGCAGTGGCGCTGAAGGAGCACGTGGCCTCGGTGCGCAACCATATCCGCGAGCTGGGCCGTAAGGATTACCAGCAACTGCCGGGGGTACGCACCCTCGACTATGTGCTGATGTTTGTGGCGGTGGAGCCGGCCTTCCTCACCGCTCTGGAGGCCGATCCCTCCCTGGTGCGCTACGGCCTCGACAACAACATACTGCTGGTGAGCCCCACCAACCTGATGGTGGCGCTGCGCACCATCGAAAACTTGTGGCGCTACGAGCGGCAGAACCAGAATGCTCGCCAGATTGCCGAGCGGGCCGGGCGCCTCTACGAGAAGCTGCGGCTGTTCGTGGAAGAGATGCAGCAGATGGGGGGGAGCCTGCACAAGGCGCAGGAGAGTTACGACAAGGCGATGGGGCGGCTGGTCAACGGCCGAGGCAACCTGATCGCCCAGGCCGAGCGCTTTCGCGAGCTGGGGGTCGAGGTGACCAAGACGCTGCCCGAGCCGTTGGTCAACCGCGCACTGGAGCGGGAAGAGTCTGCCGAGTGAGGCAGAGGGTCCCGCACAGCATGAGATGAAGAAGGGCAGCCATTGGCTGCCCTTCTTGCATTTCCTCACCCGAGTCTGGCCGGGCAGCGTCGCAGCCTTGATTGGCGGCGCTACTGCTTCCAGAAGGAGGGGAAGAAGATCACGGCCACCGTCAGGATCTCGAGCCGCCCCAGCAGCATGCCGAACGACAGTATCCACTTGGCCGAGTCCGGCAGGGTGGCAAAATTTCCACTGGGACCAATGATGGGGCCCATGCCCGGGCCTACGTTGGCCACCGCCGTGATGGAGCCCGAGATGGCCGTCAGGGGATCCAGCCCGATGGCGGCGAGCAGGGCGGCGATAAGCAGTATGACGGCGAAGTAAGCCAGCACGAACGAGATCATGGAGCGGATGATGGCGTCGTTGACCTGGCGACCGTTGTACTTCTGCGGAAAGACGGCGGAGGGGTGCATCAACTGGCGCATTTGCTTCTTGAACAGGGCGAACGCCACCTGTACCCGGAATACCTTGAGGCCGCCGGCGGTGGAGCCGGAACAGGCGCCCAGTGCCAGCAAGATGATAAAGATGATGCTGGTGAGCGGCCCCCAGGTGCCAAAATCGCCGAGGCCATACCCAGTGGTGGTGAGCACAGAGACGATATTGAAGCTGCTGACGCGCAGGGCATCCATAAAGCCGTAAATGTCTCTGATCCACAGGTAGAGGGTGACCACGATCGTGACCCATACCACCAGCCAGAAGAAACCCTGAACCTGGGCATCCTTGAGCAGGCTGGTGTCACGGTGACTCAGGCTCTGCACATAGAGCAGGAAGGGCAGGCCGCCGAGGAACATGAAGAGGGTGCCGATCCAGTGTGCCGAGTTGGAGAAGTGCGACATGGATTGATCCGAGGTGGAATAGCCCCCGGTACTGAGAGTGGTCATGGTGTGGTTGACCGCCTCGAACAGCGTCATGCCGCTTACCCAGTAGGCGAGGAAGCAGCACATGGAGAGCACCAGATAGACCACCACTATGTTGTTGGCCACCGTCTTGGCGCGCGGTGCGCTCTTGTCCGACCAATCCGAGCTTTCGGTCTGGAACAGCTTCATGCCGCCCACGTTGAGGTAGGGCAGCACAGCCACCGCCATCACGATGAAGCCCACGCCCCCCAGCCACTGCAGTATTGATCGCCACAGCAAGATGCTGTGGGCCATGTCGTCGAGCCCTGACAGTACGGTGGAACCCGTGGTGGTGACGCCGGACATGGTCTCGAAGTAAGCGTCAGTGAAGTCGATGTGGTTGAAGAAGAAGAAGGGCAGAGCCCCGAAGATGCAGGCGACTACCCAGACAGAGGTGGTGAGCAGGAACATCTCGCGCACGCCGAGGTGAAACTCTGCCTTGCGACCGTGGTGCAGGCAGAGCAGGGCGGCACCGTGGGTGATCAGCACGGATTTGAGGAACTCGACGAAGCCCTCGGAGCCGGTGAGCAGCGCCAGCAGGGTGGGCAGCCACATGAACAGGGCCAACTTGGAGAGCACCAGCCCTAGGGTGAAGATGATGGGACGCAGCTTGATCATGCAGGATAACCTGATCGTTGATTGACAAAAGACCCGGACAATCCGTTTGGGAGGTTGTGCCGGGTCAGGTTTGCGTTGCCTGGGGGCATGGGCAGGTTACAGGAAGAAAGGACTTGGCTGAAACAGCCGTTCCACTTCCGGGATGTACTTCTTGTCCACCAGAAACATCACCACATGGTCATCCTGCTGGATCTGGGTGCGATCGTGGGCGATCAGCACCTCATCACCGCGCACTATGGCGCCTATGGTGGTGCCGGGCGGCAGCTTGAGCTCACCCACCGTCTTGCCCACCACCTTGGAGGTGTTTTCGTCACCGTGGGCGATGGCCTCGATGGCCTCGGCTGCACCGCGGCGCAGGCTGTAGACGTTGGCGATGTCGGCCCGGCGCACGTGGGTCAGCAGGGCCGAGATGGTGGCCTGCTGCGGCGAAATGGCGATGTCGATGGATCCACCCTGCACCAGATCCACGTAGGCGCTGCGCTGGATCAGCACCATGGTCTTCTTGGCGCCCATCTTCTTGGCGAGCAGGGCCGACATGATGTTGGCCTCATCCTCGTTGGTCACGGCGATGAAGACGTCGATCTGATCGATGTGCTCCTCGGCCAGCAGTTCTTGATCCGCTGCATCGCCGCAGAAGACGATGGTGTTTTCCAGCAGCTCCGACAGCTGTTCCGCCCGCTTCTGGTTACGCTCGATCAACTTGACGCTGTAGCGCTTCTCCAGCTGGTGCGCGAGGCCGGCGCCTATGTTGCCACCGCCGACGATCATGATGCGGCGATAGGGGCTCTCGAGCCGCTGCAGTTCCGACATCACTGCCCGGATATGGCCAGCGGCGGCGACGAAGAAGACCTCGTCATCCGCCTCTATGATGGTGGTGCCTTGCGGACGTATGGAGCGGTTCTGGCGGAAGATAGCGGCCACCCGGGTCTCTATGTTCGGCATGTGATCCCGCAGGGTGGAGAGGGCATTGCCCACCAGAGGGCCGCCGTAGTAGGCCTTGACCGCCACCAGACCCACCTTGCCACCGGCAAAGTCCACCACCTGAAGCGCACCTGGATATTCGATCAACCGGCGTACATAGTCGGTCACCAGTTGCTCGGGGGCGATCAGGTGATCCACCGGCACGGATTCCGGCAGAAACAGGCGATCCCGTTCCACCAGATAGGCCGGCGATCGAATGCGCGCTACCTTGTTCGGGGTGTTGAACAGGGAGTAGGCAACCTGGCAGGCGATCATGTTGGTCTCGTCACTGTTGGTGACCGCGACCAGCATGTCTGCATCCTGGGCGCCCGCTTCGCGCAGCACCTTGGGGTGGGCGCCGTGGCCGTTCACCACCCGCAGGTCGAACTTGTCCTGCAGCTCCCGCAAGCGGTCGCTGTCGGTATCGACGATGGTGATGTCATTGTTCTCGCCGGCCAGGTTCTCGGCCAGGGTGCCACCGACCTGGCCGGCACCCAGAATGATGATCTTCATAGGAACCCCTCAGGGAACGAGGATGTGTTGCAACGGCTGCCAGTATGGTCAGGGTCAGTCATCAACATGATGATTTTCATAGGGAGAGCGTGCTCGATATTGCGCAGTAATGGGTGCCGTCAACCGGCACCCGTCATCTTCATGGCCACTGCCCTGCTTACCGTTTGAGCAGCTTGGCATAGTAGAAGCCATCCATTTCGGCTTCGCCCGGCAGGAACTGGCGGCCCGGACATGCCGGGGTATCCTGTTCGTGCAGCGGCACCAGGGTGGCATCCGGGGTGGCTGCCAGGAAGGCACGGATCTGTTCGCGGTTCTCTTCCGGCAGCACTGAGCAGGTGGCGTAAAGCAGAGTACCGCCGCTTTTCAGTTTCGACCAGAGGGCGATCAGAATACGGCGTTGCAGCTCGGCCAGCTCACGGATGTCCTGATCCCGGCGCAGCCACTTGATGTCGGGGTGGCGGCGGATGACACCGGTGGCGGAGCAGGGGGCATCCAGCAGGATGCGATCGAACTGACCCTTTGGCCACCAGAGTTCCGGGGTGCTGGCATCACCGTGGATCACCTCGGCCTTGAGGCCGATGCGATCCAGGTTTTCCTGCACCCGCTTGAGGCGGTGTTCGTCGGCATCGACGGCCACCACGCCAGCCAGGGCGGGTTGACGTTCAAGCAGGTGAGCTGTCTTGCCACCGGGGGCGGCGCAGGCATCCAGCACCCACTCGCCCGGTTGCGGGTCGAGCAGTCGGGCGGCCTGTTGCGCCGCGCCATCCTGTACCGAGCAGTCACCTGACTCGAAGCCGGGCAGCTTGGTTACGTCGCAAGGGCGTTCCAGCAGGATGCAATCTTCCCCTTCCTCACCGGCCACCGCATTGATGCTCACTTCGGCCATGCGGGCCAGCATCTGCTCGCGGCTCTGGCGCTGGCTGTTGTTACGGATCCACATGGGCGGGCGCTGGTTGTTGGCCTCCATGATGAATTCCCAATCTTCGGGATAGGCCTGGCGCAGGCGCTTGGTGAGCCACTCGGGGTGGCCTAGGCAAATGCTGGGAACGCGGTCGATGCGTAGCAGAATGACTTCAGCGCTGCGCTGGAAGTTGCGCAGCACGCCATTGATGAGGCCGCGCAAGGAGGTACCCTTGAGCAGCTTGACGGCGTTGACTGTTTCGGCCACGGCGGCGTGTGCCGGAATGCGGGTGTAGATGAGCTGATAGAGACCGACCAGGATCAGATAGTGGAAGATGCGGCTCTTGTTCTTGAGCGGCTTGTCCATCATCTCGTTGACCGCTGCATCGAGGCGGGGCAGCCAGCGCAGGGTGCCGTAGCAGAGTTCTTGCAGGAGGGCGCGATCGCGGGGCGCAACCTTCTCCTGGGCAGCAGGCAGAACAGCGGAGAGAGATTGACCCTGATCCAGCACCTGTTGAATAACGAGAGCGGCCTGTGCACGTGTTTTCATAATGTTACCTTAGATGCGCAAGTCGGGGCCTGGGCCCCGCTTGGTTCAATTCAATTGCGTGCCGGGTTCAAACCAGTCGCGGCGAGAGTTGAGCAGATCCGAGACGGACATGGCCTTCTTGCCGGGTGGTTGCAGGGTCAGCAGGCGCAGCACGCCCTTGCCGGTGGCAATGTCGATCCCCTGCTTGTTGGCCTTGAGCAGGGTGCCTGCGGGTTGGCCATGGTTGCTATCCACTACTTCGGCTTGCCACACCTTGATGGTCTGGCCGGCGACCTCGAACCAGCTAATGGGCCAGGGATTGAAGGCGCGGATGCAGCGCTCGATGGCAACGGCCTCCATCGACCAGTCGATGCGGGCCTCTTCCTTGGAGAGCTTCTGGGCATAGTTGGCCAGAGAATCGTCCTGCTGCTCGGCAGCCGTGTCACCGGCCGCCATTGCATTCAGGGTATCGACCAGCGCCTGCGGGCCCAGCCCGGCCAGCTTGTCGTACAGGCTGGTAGAGGTTTCGTCGGCGGCGATAGGGCAGCTCACCTTGCGGATCATGGCGCCGGTATCCAGCCCCACATCCATCTGCATGATGGTGACGCCGGTCTCGGCATCGCCCGCCCAGATGGCGCGCTGGATCGGCGCCGCGCCGCGCCAGCGCGGCAGCAGGGAGCCGTGCACGTTGATGCAACCGAGACGGGGAGTATCGAGCACCACCTTGGGCAGGATCAGACCATAGGCCACTACCACCATGAGATCGGCACCAAGAGCTGCCAGTTCGGCCTGCGCCTCTTCATTGCGCAGCGAGGCAGGTTGGTAAACCGGTAGATTGTGGGTCAGGGCCAGCTCTTTGACCGGGCTGGCAGTGAGCTTCTGACCACGGCCGGCCGGTTTGTCAGGCTGGGTATAAACGGCAACGACCTCGTGGTCGGAAGACAACAACGCCGCCAGATGACGGGCGGCGAAGTCGGGAGTACCGGCAAAAATCAGTTTCAGCTTATTCAATGGGGCAGGTCCTCAGAGGATTTTGCGATCTTCACGGGCCATCTTTTCCAGCTTCTGGCGAATGCGCTGGCGCTTGAGCGGGGACAAGTAGTCCACAAACAGCTTGCCGACCAGATGATCCATCTCATGCTGTATGCAGATAGCGAGCAGATCGTCTGTTGCCAGCTCGAACGGCTTGCCGTTGCGATCCAGCGCGCGGATTTTGACCTGTTCGGCGCGTGGTACCAGAGCGCGGTGCTCGGGCACGGAGAGGCAACCCTCTTCGATGCCGGTGCTGCCGGATTGCTCGAGGATCTCGGGGTTGATCAATACCAGAGGATCTTCACGGTTTTCAGAGACATCGATCACTATGATGCGCTGATGAATGTCGACCTGAGTGGCGGCAAGGCCTATGCCTTCCTCCGCGTACATGGTTTCGAACATATCATCTACAATGTGTTGTAACTCGGGTGTAAAGGTCTCGACAGGGGCTGCTATAGTGCGCAGACGTTCATCGGGAAAACGCAATACATCTAGAATGGCCATAGTTTTTTCTTTAGTTTCGTATAAATGCAGTCAATATTGGCGTAATTCTAGTCATTTACGCCGACAAAAAACAGCAACACTTTGCGCGCAGAAGTAACAGGGAGTGTTATGTATCTGAAGCAAACCATCCTCGCCTGCCTGCTGGCCACTCTGAGCCAGAGTGCCTTGGCCGATCAGTTGAAATTGCAAGTGGGTTATCCCGAGCGTCATACCGTTCAAAAAGGCGACACCCTCTTGGATATTGCTGGCCAGTATCTGGCAGAGACCGGGCTCTTGCACCGCCTGTGGAACGTCAATCCCCAGATTGCCAATCCGCACTGGAGCTACCCCCTGCTCGGCAAGGCGACAGAGGGGGGCAAGCAGGTAGTCCACCTCTCACCCAAGAGCCGCGTCGAGAATAAGGCCAATCCGGTCCCGATGCTGCCGCTCAGCGAAATAGGCCCCTTCCTGCAAACCGACCACATTCTGGCCGACAACCAGCAAGCGAAACAGCTGCCCTATGTGCTTGGCAACAATGAGGCCCATATCGGTATGCTGGAGGGCGACACCCTCTATGTGCAGGGATCGCTGACGCCAGGTCAGGACTACGGCATCTATCATCCCGGTGTCGTTTATAAGGACAAGCAAACCGGCGAGCTGCTGGGGCAGGAGGCGGTCTTTGTCGGCACGGCCAGAGCCGAGGAGCGGCTGCCGGATGATCGCACCCGGGTTACCCTCAGTCACAATCAGCGAGAGGTGTATCAGGGAGACAAGGTGATGCCTTTGCCGCCACAGGAAACTCTCTCTGCCGTGTTCACCCCGAAGGCGGCGCCCGTGATTTCACCGGGTTACATAGTCGATCTGCCGAGCAAGGCCCGTGGTGGTGGCAAGTTTGATGTCGTGCTCATCAACAAAGGGCTGCGGGATCAGCTTGCCCCCGGCGATGTGCTGGAGGTCCGGCGTCCCGGCGCCACGCTGGTGAGCAAGAACGGCAAGGTGTCGTACAAGGAGTACTCTTCCGTCTACAACAAGGCCTTCTACTCGACCGGCAAACCACCCTTGCCTTCGGAAGCTGTGGCCCGAGTCATGTTGTTCAAGGTGTATGACAAGCTGAGCTACGGTCTCATCATGCAGAGCCAGGACATGGTCAGCTCCGGCTATCAGGTCAGTAACTTCTAACGTGCCACCTCCACTCGAGCGGGTCTCGCTGTGGTTGACGCTGGATGCCGTCACCGGTATCGGCCCAGTCACTGCCGCCCGCCTGCTTGCTCACTTTGGTGGCGATATTGCAGCCCTGTTTGAGAGTGATGATGGCCATTTACGGGCGCTTGGCCTGCACTCGGCCCAGATCCGGCAGCTCAGATGGCCACTACCTTCGGTTGATCAGGGGCTGCGTTGGGCCACCGAGCCTGGTAATCACCTGATCTGCCCCGATGACCCCGCCTATCCTGACTTGTTGAAAGAGATCCCTGCCGCCCCCTTGCTGCTCTACTGTCGTGGCAATCTTGCCGCCTTGTCTGTTCCACAGCTGGCGATGGTCGGTACACGTCACCCCACCTATGCCGGCAAGGACAATGCCGCCCGCCTGTGTGCGGAACTGGTGGCGTGCGGTCTGGCGATCACCTCGGGACTCGCGCTCGGTATCGATGGTGTCTGTCATCAGCAGGCCCTGGCGACCGGTGGTGTTACACTCGCCGTACTGGGTTCCGGTCTCGACTGCCTCTACCCCAAGCGTCATCAGGGACTGGCTGGCCAGATCCTGGAGAACGCGGGTGCGCTCATCTCCGAGCTGGCGCCGGACAAGGGGCCGCTGGCCGAACATTTCCCTCGTCGTAATCGCATCATCAGCGGACTGGCGCGAGGGACGCTAGTGGTGGAGGCGGCCGAACAGAGTGGCTCACTCATCACGGCCCGTTACGCGCTGGAGCAGGGGCGCGAGGTATTTGCCGTTCCCGGTGCGCCGCAGAATCTGCAGGCGCTGGGCTGCAACAAATTAATCCAGCAGGGGGCCAAACTTGTGTTGAGCGCGGCCGATATAGTGGAAGAGTTTCCCGGATTGGTCAGCCTGGCACGGAAACCGGCTGAATTGCCTGAGCAACGGCATAATAGCGAATTGCCTTATGCCGATTTGTTGGATAACGTAGATTATGAGACCACGAGCGTGGATACCGTCGCCGAACGGGCCCAGCTTCCTGTCGAGGTGGTATTGGGCAGGTTGGTAGAGCTGGAGCTTTGCGGCGCAGTGATGGCGGTAGCCGGTGGATACGTCAGAGCGAGGAGGGCGAATCATGTTTGATGTATTGATGTACCTTTTCGAGACCTACATCCACAGCGATGCAGATGTGATGATCGAGCAGGATGAGCTCACCGACGAGTTGAGCCGGGCCGGTTTCGATAAAGAAGAAATCGACAAGGCGCTCGACTGGCTGGAGCGACTGGCCAACCTGCACGATAGCGAGCGGGAGGTGTACGTCACCGCCAGCGCGCAAGGCTCGATGCGTATCTATGCCCCGCAAGAGCTGACTCGCCTCAGCACCGAATGCCGTGGCTTCCTGCTCTTCCTGGAACAGGCTCAGGTACTGAATGCCGAAACCCGAGAGATCTGCATCGAGCGCCTGCTCGAGCTGGACAAGCCGGATATCGAGCTGGATGACTTGAAGTGGGTCGTCATGATGGTGCTGTTCAACGTACCGGGCAGTGAAAATGCCTACCAGCAGATGGAAGAGCTGGTGTTTGATGAGTCAGACGGCGTCATTCACTGACAGTCCGGTGCCGCGCTGGTAGAATTCAGGCCATCTGGATTTCAAGGCGCGGCCCATGTCAAAAATCGATCATCATCTCTTTTCTGTCCACGAGCAGGCATTTGAGCGAGAGCCCTGCCCGCAGTGTGGTGCCGAGTTGCTGATCCGACAGGGCAAGCATGGTCCCTTCCTCGGCTGCTCTGCCTATCCTGCCTGTGACTATATCCGTTCCCTGACGCCATCCGGCCGCGACATCGAGAAAGTGCTTGAGGGCTCGGCCTGCCCGGATTGCGGCCAGCCGCTGGCGATCAAAAAGGGGCGTTATGGCCTGTTTGTGGGGTGCACCCAGTACCCGGCCTGCCAGCACATCGAATCCTTGCAGGAATGCGACGATACCCAGATCCTCTGTCCTGATTGTGGCAAGGGTCATCTGGTGAGTCGCACGTCACGTTATGGCAAGCAGTTTTACTCCTGCGATGGGTATCCACATTGTAAATATGTGGTGAACGACAAGCCTATCTCTATGCCTTGTCCCGAATGTGGCTGGGGCATCATGGTGGAGAAGAAAGTAAGGGGAAATCTGAGGTGGATCTGCCCGCAAAAGAAATGCGGCCATCAAAGTGAGCAGGTATAATCCCGCCGCCGTAACCAGATTGAAACGTTTTCGGCGAACTTCAACCCCATTTGGAGTAAGGAAATTCCCACCATGAATAAACCCTTTGTTGCCGTATTGATGGGCTCTGATTCTGATTTTCCCGTGATGCAATCTACCCTTGAGATCCTCAAGTCGTTTGATATCACAGTGGAAGTCAAGGTTACCTCTGCGCACCGTACCCCGGCTGCGACTCATCAGTATGTGACCGATGCCGAAGCCCGTGGCTGCAAGGTCTTTATCTGTGCTGCCGGTCTGGCGGCTCACTTGGCCGGTGCTGTTGCCGGTATCACCACCCGTCCCGTGATTGGGGTGCCCATTGATGGAGGCCCGCTCAAGGGACTGGATGCGCTGCTCTCTACCGTGCAGATGCCGGGTGGCGTGCCAGTGGCAACCGTAGCGATCGGCAAGGCCGGTGCCAAGAACGCGGGCTATCTGGCAGCCCAGATGCTGGCAGTAGCCGATGATGAACTGGCGGCCAAGGTTCGGGCCGAACGCCAGAAGAATGCCGAAGAGGTGATGGCCAAGGATGCCGCCCTGCAGGCTCAACTCAAGTAAGTGAACGGGTGGTGCTCCGGAAGTGTCGTATTTTCTGTGCTACAGCAAAAACGTCACTTCGCCATGATCGCCGCCATATCGGTTCAACTTGCTTCCAAGTGACGAGGCGGTAGCCTGGCTGCCGCATTTTTCCTATGCCAAATGAATTTGAACAGGCGGTTGCTGCTCTCCAACAGGAAGGGGTGATCGCTTATGCGACCGAGGCCGTGTTTGGTCTTGGTTGTGATCCCGACTCCGAAGTTGCGGTGCAGCGACTGCTTACCATCAAGCAGCGTCCGGTGGAGAAGGGGTTGATCCTGATCGCTGCCGATCTGGCGCAGCTGCAAGAATATATCAATGTGAGCCAGCTCAGCGCCGAGCAGCTGGCACGGGTTGAAGCCAGCTGGCCCGGTCCCTTTACCTGGGTCATGCCTGCGAAGCCTGATACGCCCTCATGGCTGACCGGGCAGTTCGAGACCCTGGCGGTGCGCGTGACGGCTCATCCTCAGGTGCAGGCGTTGTGCCGCGCCTTTGGTAAGCCGCTGGTCTCTACCAGCGCCAACCTGACCGGCGAGGAGCCTGCTCGTCGGGTGGCCGATATCGGTGAGCGGCTGGCCAGCAAGTTGGCCTATATCCTGCCCGGTGACGTGGGTGGTCAAGCCAACCCATCCGAGATCAAGGACGCCCGTACCGGCGCCATTATTCGCCCCTCCTGAGCGGGCGGATGCGTCATGATTTGCCATCAATTCGCTGAGCGGTGAGCTCACCGAATTGATTCAACTATAAAAATGGACAGGGCGTTCAAGATCCTGCCTGACTGGAGACAAGATGAGCAAACCGGACGTGGCCCAGGTCAAGGCCTTCCTGTTGCAGTTGCAGGACGAGATCTGCCGTGGCCTGGAGCAGGCCGATGGTACCGGGCACTTTGTGGAAGATGCCTGGTGTCGTGAGGGCGGCGGTGGTGGTCGTACCCGCGTGTTGCGCCATGGCGCCGTGATCGAACAGGGGGGCGTCAATTTTTCCCATGTCTATGGCGATGCCATGCCTGCCTCTGCGACGGCCCATAGGCCCGAGCTGGCGGGTCGCAAGTTCGAAGCCATGGGGGTGTCGCTGGTGATCCATCCACACAACCCCTATGTGCCGACCAGCCACGCCAACGTCCGTTTCTTCATTGCCGAGAAGGAAGGCGAAGAGCCCATCTGGTGGTTTGGTGGTGGTTTCGATTTGACGCCCTTCTACCCGTTTGCCGAAGATGTACAGCACTGGCACCGGGTATCGCACGACCTCTGCCAACCCTTTGGCGAGCAGGTCTACCCCGAGTTCAAATCCTGGTGCGATCGCTACTTTTTCCTCAAGCATCGCAACGAGACACGCGGCGTGGGTGGCCTCTTCTTCGATGACCTGAATCGCTGGCCGTTTGCGGATTGTTTTGCCTTCATGCAGGCGGTCGGCAAGGGCTATCTCGATGCCTACCTGCCGATTGTCGAGCGGCGCAAGGCTCAGCCTTATGGCGAGCGGGAGCGGGAGTTCCAGCTCTATCGCCGCGGTCGTTACGTGGAGTTCAATCTGGTGTATGACCGGGGCACCCTGTTCGGGCTGCAGACCGGCGGACGTACCGAGTCGATCCTGATGTCGATGCCACCGCTGGCACGTTGGGAGTATGACTGGCAGCCGGAGGCGGGCAGCCCGGAGGCCTTGCTCTACACCGATTACCTCACGCCGCGGGAGTGGCTGTGACCCGAGGGGCCATAACGGCCCCTTTTTATTGGCCGATATTCAGCTTGTTCCTGAGTGCGAAAACCCGTTAAATCGGAATATTGCCCTCTGATGGAACTCTTTGATGGATCGTTATCTGGTTTTTGGCCACCCGGTGCGCCACAGCAAATCCCCCTTTATTCACACCCTGTTTGCCAGGCAGACCCAGCAAGAGTTGGAATATGGTCTGGCAGAGCCCGCTGTCGACGAGTTTGCCGATAGCCTGCGCAGCTTCTTTGCCGAGGGAGGGAAGGGGTGCAATGTCACAGTGCCCTTCAAGGAGCAGACGTTTGCGCTGGTTGACCGCTTGAGCCCCAGGGCCAAGCGGGCGGGGGCCGTCAATACCATCAAGCTGACCGATGATGGCGTGTTGCTGGGGGACAATACAGATGGTGCCGGTCTGGTGGCTGATCTTAAGGCTCACGGCGTGATCCTGACGGGCTGCCGGATCCTGCTGCTAGGTGCAGGAGGGGCGGCTCGTGGTGCGCTGGCACCGCTGCTGGCCGAGCTGCCGAGTGAATTGGTGATAGCCAACCGCACCCACGCCAAGGCGGAGCAACTGGCGGCCGAGTTTCACGATCTGGGGGGGGTCATGGCCCAGCGCTATGAGCTGCTGGAGGGAGTATTCGATCTCATCATCAATTCCACTTCTGCCAGCCTTCAAGGAGAGCTACCGCCCCTCGCCCCCGCGCTGATCCACGCCGATATTGCCATCTACGACATGATGTATGGTACCTCGGATACCCCCTTCATCGGCTGGGCTAGACAGCAGGGGGCTTGCCAAGTCATGGATGGGCTGGGCATGCTGGTCGAGCAGGCGGCTGAGGCCTTTACCGTGTGGCGCGGCATCCGGCCAGGGACTCAACAGGTATTGAGAGAACTCAAACGAAATCTGGGGACCCTATGAACCAAGGCATACTGTTTCCCGAACTGGCGGACTGGCAACCGCACGAACAGCGGATCCATTTTCCGGCCCAGCAGAGAGGGGCTCTGGTCGATTGCTACATCAGTCGCCGGCGTCTGGAAAAGATGACTGGCCTCTCCCTCGTCAGGGAGGAGGGCATACTACGCGCCTTCGAGAGTGTGCGCTTCGACATTGAAGACTTGGCTGAGAAACTCATTGAAGAACAAGAGTTTGCAGAAGATGGGGCCATCTATCTCTAAGTTTTTTAGAGTTTTTTCTCAAAGCAGCGGAACTTGTGTGGAATACCGCTGACTAACTAGATAGTTGAGGAAGTGCTAGCTAGTCACCTTTATAACGCCCCGGTATTCGTACTGGGGATTTTTTTATCTATATGAAAAACAGAGTGTTTTTTGTAATTTATTTTACGTGAAACTAAATTACATAAATTACTTTCACTTTCTGCTGCTTTGCTATACAGTTAGCAACGTAGGGTACAGAGGTTAGATGTTCTATCTTTCAGACCTTTTATTTCACGTAATTGAATGTGGCTGAATAGCGACCCCGATGAGTATTCGTCGGGGTGTTTTTTTACGTGTGATAATTAGAGTAAAAGCTTTAAGCTTGCCACGTGTTTGTTAGAATGAAGGGGATTCTTGAGGAAAACCAGTTGCCTTTGTTCTCAAGATTTAGCCTCTTCCCCATTTTTGAGCTGATTGTTGCAGGCCGATACCGCACCAGTGGTGCCGGTCTCATTTTTATCCCCCCCTCTCCCTACCATCATGTAATAAAATTTCATTTCTGTACTTATTGAGTGATGTGCCTTCTGCTCCATGGCAGAAATATGAAAACGTTGCCATGAGGATGACAAGTTGATTTCTAATGGAAATTAACTTGTCACAAAACTGTTAAAAAGGGCTTTTATCAAATTTCTTGTGGGAGTGCATAGGCGGGTATTGAGGGTTGGCGGGACGTCATCCAACTGAAAGTTTTTCAATCAGCGGAGGGTCAACTCCGCCAATTGCAAGGAGGGAAGAGCAGAATGATGAAGGAATGCATTATTCCTCTATCTGCTCTTGTTCATCACCTTCGGCGATCTCGTCTGCCCCGGCCAGATACCAGCCAGACAGGGTCTGGGCCAGTTTTTCCACCCCGATATTGTTGAGGGAGGAGAAGGCTTCTACCTGTATCTGCGGGCCCAGGTCGGCAATGGCCTGACGAACCTTGATGACCTGATTGTTGCGGGGACCCGGGCTTAGCTTGTCCGCTTTGGTCAGCAGCAGCATAACCGGCAGTTCACGGTGGGAGCTCCACTCCAGCATGTTCATGTCGGTATCTTTGAGCGGGTGACGTATGTCCATCAGGATCACCAGGCCTTTCAATGACTCACGACGCTGCAGGTATTCTGCCAGTGACTTTTGCCACTTGAGCTTCATTTCCAGCGGTACTTGTGCATAACCATAGCCCGGCAGATCGACCAGACGCTTGCCCGGTTCCAGTTCAAACAGGTTGATCAGCTGGGTGCGACCCGGGGTCTTACTGGTGCGAGCCAGGTTCTTGTGCTTGGTTAAGGTGTTCAATGCAGATGACTTACCGGCATTGGAACGGCCGGCAAACGCAATCTCGACACCCCCATCATTTGGCAGGTGACGGATGTCGGGTGCGCTGGTCACAAAATGCACCTTATTGAAATTTAGAGTTTGTGTATCCAACGTAAATTCCCCATAGAGATAGAGGGTTATAGAGTTACTTTTTTGTGAAATCGTGTAAAATGGCGTCGCTTAAACGCGTTTATTTTAACATGCCTTCAGCGGCATGGGATCTGGAAGCCTAATAACGAGAAGTTGGAACGCCATGAAGAACCTAGTCATTACTCTTGCTCTGATGGTTGGCGTAACGGGGATGGCACAAGCCAAGGGCGATGCCGCTGCGGGACAATCCAAGGCTGCCGTGTGTGCGGCTTGTCATGGACCGGACGGAAACAGCCTTGTCGATATGTACCCCAAGATTGCTGGTCAGCACGCATCATATATCAAAAAGCAATTAGTTGAACTGAAGGCTGCAGCTTCTGGCCAAATTGGTCGGGTTGCGCCCATTATGGGGCCTATGGCTCTCCCCCTGTCCGACCAGGACATGGAAGACCTCGCTGCCTACTTTTCCAGCCAGAAGGTAACACCGATTGCGGTGCCTGATGACGCTGTAGCAGCGGGTAAAGCGCTCTATATGGGTGGTGACATGAGCCGTGGTCTGGCTGCTTGTACCGCTTGTCATGGTCCACGGGGCTCGGGTGTCGAGCAGGCCAAATATCCGAGTCTGTCCGGCCAACATCCTGCTTATATCAAGGCCCAGCTCACTGCGTTTCGTGCGGCTGCCCGTGATAACGACCCGAACAGCATGATGCGGGACGTTGCCAAGAAGCTGACCGATCAGGATATAGAGGCCTTGTCCATATACGTGGCAGGCTTGCACTGATAGCGCATGATGATGCACCCCATTGATATTAACGAGGAGCTACCGGCTCCTCGTTTCTTTTTGGCCTTTAACTCCATTTGGCCAATTATTTCTCGCATTGTTGTAAGAGATCCCCCATTCATTGGTCTGGCCAAGGCTTAAACATTTTTCAATAATGTTGAGTAATTCATTAATTTCAATATGTTAAATGACAACAAGCGATTTATCTCCGTTTGAAAACGTTCTCGGTGGATTGAGTCATTTTATTAAGTTGATACAGTGGATGCATGGAGTGACCCACGGGGCGATTCACGACCGGGATGTTGTGAAGACAGGATGTCGATACGGCGGGATGCCACAGGAACAGGCAAGTGACAGGCAAGGGATTGAAATACCAGGATGGTGACTGCTCAGGAAGAGCGGGGCTGCGGGATGCAACCACCCCAGAATGACGGCCGGAGGCCATCTCCATGGGTTAAGCAAGCACACGCACATTCAGGAACGACCATTAAGGTCAGGACGACCATATACAAAGATATGATGCGCAGAGGTATCGCCACGGACAGGGTGATTTGCAGCCAGGGATGGGACTCGCATAAACATATCGAGGCAGCTTCGGCTGCCTTTTTTCTTTTGGGTCATTAACCCGATTAGCCATTCTGTGTCAAAATACCAGCAACATGCCCAGAGGATGCCGATCCTGCGGTGTTCAGACGCCAGAAATGGTCGGGTTGGTGCAGGATCCCGCTCTTGTTTCTGCTCCACTGTCCCCCGTGTCAGTATCCTCCCCGGATGGTTTCATCCCGGGAGCGGCTTCAATCCAGTTATTTGTCGGAGTCAGTCATTCATGTCGGCTAAACAACCCAATCGCAAGCCTACCGGTAAGCGCAAAGAATCAGATGCCAGTGCCCTGGAAGGCCGTGAGCGCAAACGCGCCGCCAAGCGTAAGGGCTTGAAGGCGGGCTCCCGCCAGCAGGCAGAACAGGCCAGCAACAAAAATGGCAAGCAGGCCAAGGATCCGCGTATCGGCTCCCGCAAGCCGGTCGCCCTGATAGTGGAAGAGAAGAGCGGCAAGCCGGTTGCGCCCAAGCCGTTGAAAGAGAAGAAGCTGGTGATGACGCCTGAGCAGGAGCTGGCCGCCATCGAGAATGATGATCGCCTGAACGATCTGCTGGATCGTCTCGATGCCGGCGAGACCCTGGAAGCGGCCGAGCAGACCTGGGTTGACCAGCGTGTCGATCGCTATCAGGAGCTGATGGATGAGCTTGGCATCATAGACAACGATGATGACGAAGACGACGATGGCTCCTTCGACGATGCCAGCTATGACGAGCCGAGCCAGCCAGCCTCCGAAGAGGAGCTGTGGGATCGCTTCACCCAGGTTGACTATCAGCCTGAGCCCAAGCCTGAGCCGAAGAAAAAGTGATGAGTGGATGGATGCTGGCCGCCCTGTTGGGCGGCCTGATTTTGCTGGGGCTGGCCGTGTATGCCGGTACCCTGCTGGCCCGACTCAAGCGCCAGCGTGATATGCAACGGCAGGCCATTGCGGCCCGCAATGAGCGCATTCTCGACAGCGTGCGAGTGATTGCCCATGCGGTGCGGGACGGTCAGTGCGACTATTCCGAAGGCGCCATCCGGCTGACCAATTTGCTGGATGCTTTGCAGATCAAGGGCGGCCGCGCCTTTGCCAGCGAATTTCCGGGTTTGTACGCTCTCTATGAGAAGGTGAAAGAGATGCCGACTCATGAGGCGAGACGTGCCCTCAAGCGTAATGAAGTGATGAAGATGGATCTCGAACGCAGTGGCTATGAGGCCGAGCTGGAGGCGCAGATCCTCAAGGATGTGGCCCAACTGAAGGATTTTCAGTTAAGCCGGTGAGCCGATAACAAAAAAGAGGAAGCAAGCGTGCAAGCAGAACAGATTGTGTGGGATCAGGCCCTGATCGAAAAATATAACTACAGCGGCCCGCGCTACACCTCCTATCCCACTGCGCTGGAGTTCAACGAGCGCTTCGGCTATCCGGACTTCGTCCACGCCGCAGGCCAGTATCCGGCGCGCAACCTGTCCCTCTACGTGCACATCCCCTTCTGTCACAAGCTCTGCTATTACTGCGGCTGCAACAAGGTGATCACCCGTCATCAGCACAAGGCCGATCAGTACCTCGACTATCTCGAGCAGGAGATCAAAGCGCAGTCCCCCCTGTTCAAACACCGGCTGGTGACCCAGTTGCACTGGGGTGGTGGCACGCCCACCTATCTGAACGAAGCCCAGACTCGCCGTTTGATGGCCATGTTGCGTGAGCACTTCCAGTTCGCGGATGAAGGCGAGATAAGCATCGAAGTGGACCCGCGCGAGATCGAACTCACTATGCTGGATGTGCTGCGCGAAGTGGGGTTTAACCGCATCAGCCTCGGCGTGCAGGACTTCAACAAGGCGGTGCAGGTCGCGGTCAATCGCGAGCAGGATAACGACTTCATCCGCGCGATGCTGGAGCGTGCTCGCGAACTGGGCTTTCGCTCGACCAACCTGGACCTCATCTACGGCCTGCCGCACCAGAATCGCGATAGCTTCCACCACACCCTGGAAGAAGTACTCAAGACGGATCCGGCCCGCCTTTCCATCTTCAACTATGCCCATCTGCCGAGCCGTTTCGCCGCCCAGCACAAGCTGAAAGAGGAAGACATGCCAGCCCCCCGGGAGAAGCTGGCCATGCTGCAGGACACCATCGGCTTCCTCACCGGTCAGGGTTACCAGTTCATTGGCATGGATCACTTCGCCAAGCCTGATGACGAGCTGGCGGTGGCGCAGCGGGAAGGCAAGTTGCACCGCAACTTCCAGGGCTACACCACCCAGGGGGATTGTGATCTGCTGGGGCTGGGGGTCTCCTCCATCAGCATGATCGGCGATGCCTATTCCCAGAACCAGAAAGAACTCAAGGCCTATTATGCTCAGGTAGAAACGCTGGGTCATGCCCAGTGGAAGGGGTGCTCCCTCAATCAGGATGATCTGATCCGCCGCGAGGTGATCAAGCGCCTCATCTGTGACTTTCGCTTGAACTCCGCCGCCGTCGAGCAGGCCCATGGTTTGGTCTTCAAGGAGTACTTCGCCGACGATCTCAAGCTGTTGCAGACCTTTATCGACGACGGTCTGGTACGCATGACCGACGATGGGCTGGAAGTGGTCTCCACCGGTCAGCTGCTCATTCGCAACATCTGCATGTGTTTCGATGTCTACCTGCGCAACAAGGCGCGCCAGCAGCAGTTCTCCCGCGTGATCTGAACCGGCAGCCCTGCACTGAAGATAAAAAAACCGCCGTTTCAGGCGGTTTTTTTATGGGGTAAGCAAACGGTTCAAGGTTTAGCGACTGGCGGCGCGGGCGCTCAGCTCGGCTTTCTCGCCATCGCTCAGGAAGGCGAGGGTCAGGCCGTTTTGCTGGGCGGTGCGGATCTCGCTGGCCGTCATGCCAGCGGCCGGGGCAGCCATTTCATATTCGTGGGGCAGGTCTATGCCTTCGACCGCCGGATCGTCGGTGTTGAGGCAGGCCAGCACACCGGCTGCCAGGAACTGGCGGATCGGGTGTTCGGTCAGGCTGGCGACCGTGGTGGTCTGGATATTGGAGGTGAGGCAGGATTCGATGCCGATGCGGTGCTCCGCCAGGTAGGCCATCAGGGCCGGATCCGCAATCGCCTTGACGCCGTGACCGATACGCTCGGCGCCCAGCTCGTGAATGGCTTGCCACATGCTTTCGGGGCCCGCCGCTTCGCCTGCGTGCACTGTGACGCGCATGCCCGCATCACGGACCTTGCGAAAATGCTCGGTGAACAGCTCGCCCGGGAAGCCCAGTTCGTCGCCGGCCAGATCGACGGCGACCAGTTTGTCGCGATAGGCCAGGCAGGCGTCCAGCTCCTTGCGGCACTGTTCGGTGCCGAAGGTGCGGCTCATGATGCCGATGAGGTTGGTCTTGATGCCGAAGTCGCGGCTGCCGGCAGCCACGCCGTCTATGATGGCTTCCACCACACCTTGTGGGTGCAGCTTGTGTGCCATCGCCATGTAGGCCGGGCTGAAGCGCAGCTCGGCATAGTCGATGCCGGCGCGCAGCAGGTCTTCCACGTTCTCGTAGGCGACCCGGCGGCATGCATCGTAATCTGCCAGCACGGCCACTCCCCAGTCCAGCTTCTTCAGGAAGGCGACCAGACTCGGCTCGTTCTCGACAATTTGCACGTGAGGACGCAGCGCCTCCAGTTCATTGGCGGGCAGCGGGAGATTGTGCTGACGTCCCAGCTCGAGGATGGTCTGCGGACGAATGTTGCCGTCCAGATGACGGTGCAGGTCGGTCAGGGGGAGAGATCTGTCAATCATGGTGGCGCCTTCTTCGAGTCGGGTTTGAAAGCCTGTCATTCTAGGCAGGGCTCTCAAAAAAGATACCCCGTTTGAAATCAAACGGGGTCTTATTGGTCAGTGATGTGCCAAGGCGTGATGGGAATCGTTTTTCCAGAGGATTCAGGAGAGGTCGAGCTCCTTCAGCTTGCGGGTCAGGGTGTTGCGACCCCAGCCGAGCAGGCGGGCGGCTTCCTGTTTGTGGCCATGGGTGTGATCCAGCGCCGTCTCCAGCATGATCCGCTCGAACTGGGGCAGGGCGTCGGCCAGGATGTCGGTCTCCCCCAGTGCCAGTTTGCTGGCGACCCAATCCTGCAACTGCTGCTGCCAGCCGCCGGACAGGGCTGGCTGGCCCGGTTCGGCCGTGCTGGTGATGGGGGTCAGCAGTTCGGCGGGTAGATCCCCTACCAGCACCTCCTGACCCGAGGCCATCACGGTCAGCCAGCGGCAAACGTTCTCCAGCTGGCGTACGTTGCCCGGCCAGGTGAGACGGCTGATGTAGGCCTGGGTATCCGGGTGCAGGCTCTTGCTCTCCACGCTCAGCTCCTTGGCCGCCTGCAGTAAAAAGTGCTGGGCCAGTTGGGGTATGTCCTCGCGGCGATCCTTGAGGGCCGGAATGTGGATGCGAATGACGTTGAGGCGGTGGAACAGATCCTCCCGGAATTCGCCATCGGCGACCCGCTTCTCCAGATTCTGGTGGGTGGCGGCGATGATCCGCACGTCCACCTGCACCGGTTGATGGCCACCGACCCGGTAGAATTGGCCATCGGCCAGCACCCGTAACAAGCGGGTCTGCACATCCAGCGGCATATCGCCTATCTCGTCGAGAAACAGGGTGCCGCCGTCAGCCTGCTCGAAGCGGCCGTGACGGATGTTGTTGGCGCCGGTGAAAGCCCCTTTCTCATGACCAAACAGCTCGGATTCGATGAGATCTTTCGGGATAGCCGCCATATTGAGGGCGATGAAGTGTTTGTGGGCACGCGGGCTGTGCTTGTGCAGCGCGTGGGCGACCAGCTCCTTGCCGGTGCCGCTCTGGCCGTTGATCAGCACAGAGATGCTGGAGCGCGACAGCCGGCCTATGGCGCGGAACACCTCCTGCATCGCCGGTGCCACGCCGATGATTTCAGGGGTGGTGGTCGTCTCCTGCGGGCGCGTCTTGCGCTTGGTACGCTGCTCTTTCAGGTGATTCTCGGCGCGGCGCACCAGGGTCACTGCCTCGTCTATGTCGAACGGTTTGGGCAGGTACTCGAAGGCGCCGCGCTGGTAGGCGTTGACCGCGCTGTCCAGATCCGAGTGGGCGGTCATGATGATGATGGGCAGATCGGCCTGGCGGCGGTGGATCTGCTCCAGCAGGCTGAGGCCGTCTATGCCTGGCATGCGGATATCGGAGATGATCACATCCGGCGAGCGCATCTCGAGCGAGCTCAGCAGGGCCTCGCCGTCGGCGAAGCTCTCGCACTCGAAGCCTTCGCTGCCGAGGGTGCGTTCCAGCACCCAGCGGATAGAACTGTCGTCATCGACGATCCACACTTTTGCTGTCATGACGTTCCCTTATTTGCGAAGCGGTAGAAAGAGGGTGAATTCGGTGTGACCCGGCCAGCTGATACAGTCGATTCGCCCCTTGTGCTGATCGATCAGGTTCTGGGCGATGGAGAGGCCGAGCCCGGTGCCCCCCTCCTTGCCGGTGATCATGGGGTAAAAGAGGGTATCGCGGATGGCATCGGGGATGCCGGGGCCGTTGTCGATGATCTTGATCTCCGCTGCCAGCCGGTAGCGCTGGCCGTGGATGGTGATCTGGAAGGCGGTGCGGGTCTTGATGCGGATAAGGCCGGTCTGATCGCCCAGCGCTTCGGCGGCGTTGCGCACTATGTTGAGAAAGGCCTGCTGCAGCTGATCCGGCTCCATCTCGAATTCCGGAATGCTGGGGTCGTAATCCCGCTCGATACGTACCGAGGGTGGCAGTTCGAGCTCCACCAGACGGCGCACTTGCTCCAGCACTGAATGGACATTGTGCATCTGGTGGCGGCCGGGACGCTGGGGGCCGAGCAGTCGGTCGACCAGCACCCGCAGCCGGTCGGCCTGTTCGATGATTATGCCGGTGTATTCACGCAAGGCCGGATCCGGCAGCTCTTTTTGCAGCAGCTGAGCCGCGCCACGCAGGCCGCCCAGCGGGTTCTTGATCTCGTGAGCCAGACCGCGCACCAGCTCCTTGGCGGCCTGTTGCTGGGCATGTTGTTGCAGCTCCTGGCTGATCTTCTTCTGTTGATCTATCTTGCGCAGCTCCACCACCATCAGCCGTTGTTCATGGTCGGCGAGCGGGCTCACGCTCATCTCCACCAGTCTGGGTTCTCCTTCAACCACCAGGGTCACTTCGCTGTCGGTGAAGCCCTGCCCCGAGGTGAGGCATTGCTTGAGGCGCTGCAAATCGAGGGAAATGTGTTCCAGCAGATAGGGCAGCTCGATCCCGATCAGCCGGCGCTGGCTGAGGGAGAGCAGTTGTTCGGCCGCCGGGTTGACGAACTGGATGCAGAGCCGCTCATCCATCAGGATGACGGCGGTCAGCAAGTTATCGAGCAGTATCTTGGCTTGATCCGGGCGGGCTGGCACAGGTTTCTCCCTAAAACGGTGCTATACACCAGTAATGCACCAGTATGGTGCATTTAGTCTACCCGTATCGATGCACAGGATCACCCCCTGTTGGGGCGGGGGGTCACTTTTGGTGCCGGATTGAGGCTGGCTCGGTGCAGGTAGAAGGTGACTACCTTGGATTCAGCAAGGATCGTACCGTCTTTGGCCAACAACTCGAGTTGGGCCTGGTGGGCACCGCGATCCAGGTTCTCGACCCGCACGGCCAAGCCATTTTTGACTACGGGCGCCGCCTTGCCATTCAGGAGCAAGCGCACGTCGTACTGGGCCGGTGCTTTCGGGCTGATCTGCCCCTGGAACACCACGTTGCCCGTGTTGTCGCGCAGCGTGCTGCCCTGTTCTGGTGAGAGCAGTTCGATCGCCAGCTTGACAGCTTCCTTCTCCTTCTTGGTATCGACGCCGGTCAGGCTGTTGAAGTTCTCCACCTGCACCGAGCGCGGCGAGCTGCCAATGAGAGGGGCAACCCGCAGATCCACTTCTTTGGCTTTCTGGCCGGGGGGAGGGGCATCCGTGAAGTGGGTGACGCCATTGCTATCGACCCAGGAGTAGACCCTGGTCGCATCAACGCCGAACGAGGTTAGCAGCATGAGGGTGAGTATCCCTATGCCGTGCTTGTTGTTCATCCATCTCTCCTTGACGGTAATTTGCTTAATCCTATCAGAGAAAAAACCCGCCAGATGGCGGGTTTTGTCACGATTAAGCAAGCTGACCGGATTTAAACGGGCAGTCTGTTCCGATTTAGACGGAGTAGTACAGTTCGAACTCCAGCGGATGCGGTGTCATGCGCACGCGGTCAACATCCTGTTGTTTCAGTTCCAGGTAGGAGTTGATGAAGTCATCGCTGAACACGCCGCCGCGGGTCAGGAACTCGCGATCGCTGTCCAGTGCGGCCAGCGCTTCGTCCAGAGAGCCGGCCACGGTCGGCACTTCAGCGGCCTCTTCCGGCGGCAGGTCATACAAGTTCTTGTCCATGGCATCGCCCGGATGGATCTTGTTGATGATGCCGTCCAGACCAGCCATCAGCTGTGCTGCGAACGCCAGGTACGGGTTGGCTGCCGGATCCGGGAAACGCACTTCGATACGACGAGCTTTCGGGCTCGGCACGACCGGAATACGGATGGAGGCAGAGCGGTTGCGGGCTGAGTAAGCCAGCATGACAGGGGCTTCATAACCCGGAACCAGACGCTTGTAGGAGTTGGTCGTCGGGTTGGCGAAGGCGTTGATGGCCTTGGCGTGCTTGATGATACCGCCGATGTAGTGCAGTGCCATCTCGGACAGACCGCCGTACAGGTCGCCGGCGAACAGGTTGACGCCGTTCTTGGCCAGGGACTGGTGGCAGTGCATGCCGGAGCCGTTGTCACCGAACATGGGCTTCGGCATGAAGGTGACGGTCTTGTTGTAGGCGTGGGCCACGTTGTGGATCACGTACTTCAGAACCTGAACTTCATCTGCTTTCAGCGTGAGGGTGTTGAAGCGGGTTGCGATCTCGTTCTGACCGGCGGTCGCCACTTCGTGGTGGTGAGCTTCAACGACCTGGCCCATCTCTTCCAGCACCAGACACATGGCGGCGCGGATGTCCTGGGAGGAGTCAACCGGTGCAACCGGGAAGTAACCGCCTTTCACGAACGGACGGTGGCCCTTGTTGCCGTGATCGTACTCGGTACCCGAGTTCCAGGCGGCTTCTTCAGATTCGATTTTCACGAAGCTGTGGCCCATGGTGTTCGAGAAAGTGATGTTGTCGAACATGAAGAATTCCGGCTCCGGCCCGAACAGCACGGTGTCAGCGATGCCGCTGGCTTTCAGGAAATCTTCGGCACGCTTGGAGATGGAGCGCGGATCGCGGTCATAACCTTGCATGGTGGCCGGTTCCAGCACATCGCAGACGATGTTCAGGGTGGTCTCTTCGGTGAACGGATCCAGCTTGGCGGAGGCCGCATCCGGCATCAGCACCATGTCAGACTCGTTGATGCCCTTCCAGCCGCCGATGGAGGAGCCATCGAACATCTTGCCGTCTTCGAAGAAGTCTTCGTTGACCTGGTGGGAAGGGATGGATACGTGCTGCTCTTTACCTTTGGTGTCGGTAAAGCGCAGGTCAACAAACTTGACTTCGTGTTCCTGGATCAGGGCCAAAACGTTCTGGGCTGACATGCTAAGTAACCTCCGGTGTTAAAACTCTTAGGGTGAATGCGTCATCGCATTCACATAAGCCAGTATCGTGCCAAGTTTGTGACAGCTTGATTTCAGGGCATTTGCGACTATAAGCCTGCCCCAAGACCCGCCATCTCAGCGCGTTACGCCTCAAAATAGTGCAACAGTGGATCGTTTTGGTGCACTAAAGTGGTGCGCAGTATACGGTCAGCCCCCATCTAAGCAGGCTTTGAGCGGAAGGTCTATGATCCCGAACCCCTGTTATACGAGATTGCACTGTAATTCTGCTAGGCAGATCACAAAGGCGAGAGTACAATTAGCGCCCAATTTTACCCGGTGATTGAGGCGAGAATGTTAGAGAATTTACGCAATATTGCGATTATTGCGCACGTAGACCACGGCAAAACTACCCTGGTTGATAAGCTGCTGCAGCAGTCTGGAACCTTGGACCGTACCACTGATGGTCAAGAGCGTCTGATGGATTCCAACGACCTGGAAAAGGAACGTGGTATTACCATTCTCGCCAAGAACACCGCGATCCGCTGGAAAGACTACCGTATCAACATCGTTGATACCCCGGGTCACGCTGACTTCGGTGGTGAAGTAGAGCGTGTCATGTCCATGGTCGACTCGGTGCTGCTGCTGGTTGATGCCGTTGACGGCCCGATGCCGCAGACTCGTTTCGTGACCCAGAAAGCCTTCGCCCAGGGTCTGAAGCCGATCGTGGTCATCAACAAGATCGACCGTCCGGGTGCTCGTCCTGACTGGGTAATGGATCAGGTATTTGACCTGTTTGACAACCTGGGTGCGACCGATGAGCAACTGGACTTCAAAGTTGTTTACGCTTCAGCACTGAACGGTTGGGCCACCATGGACCAAGGCGTTGAATCCGACAACATGGAACCCCTGTTCCAGGCCATCGTCGACAACGTCGAGCAGCCGAAGGGTGACCCTGCCGGTGCTTTCCAGATGCAAATCTCCCAGCTGGACTACAACTCCTACGTCGGTGTTATCGGTATCGGCCGTATCAGCCGTGGTCGCGTTAAGACCAACCAGCAAGTCACAGTCGTCGGTGCCGATGGCAAAACCCGTACTGGCAAGGTCGGTCAGGTGCTTGGCTACCTGGGTCTGTCCCGTACCGAAGTTGTTGACGCGCAAGCGGGCGACATCATCGCCATCACAGGTCTGGGCGAGCTGAAAATCTCCGACACCATCTGTGACAACGGTGCTGTTGAAGCCCTGCCGCCGCTCTCCGTTGACGAGCCGACCGTGAACATGACCTTCCAGGTCAACACCTCACCGTTCGCTGGTAAAGAAGGCAAGTTCGTGACTTCCCGCAACATCCTGGAGCGTCTGAACCAGGAGCTGGTCCACAACGTGGCCCTGCGTGTGGAAGAGACCGAAGATCCGGACAAGTTCCGCGTATCCGGTCGTGGTGAACTGCACCTCTCCATCCTGATCGAAAACATGCGTCGCGAAGGTTACGAGCTGGCAGTATCCCGTCCGGAAGTTATCCTGCGCACCGTGGATGGCGTTCTGCACGAACCGTTCGAAACCGTGACTGTCGACGTGGAAGAGATTCACCAGGGTTCCGTGATGGAGCAACTCGGCCTGCGTAAGGGCGAGATGACCAACATGACCCCGGATGGCAAGGGCCGTGTCCGTCTTGACTTCATGATCCCGAGTCGTGGCCTGATCGGCTTCCAGACCGAGTTCCTGACCATGACGTCCGGTACCGGTCTGCTGTACCACACCTTCGACCATTACGGTCCGCACAAGGGTGGCAGCATCGGCGAGCGTCAGAACGGCGTGCTGATCTCCAATGCTACCGGCAAGGCGCTGACCTTCGCCCTGTTCGGTCTGCAAGACCGTGGTCGTCTGTTCATCGGTCACGCGACCGAAGTGTATGAAGGCCAGGTGATCGGTATTCACTCCCGTTCCAACGACCTGACAGTGAACTGCCTGAAGGGCAAGCAGCTGACCAACATGCGTGCCTCCGGTACCGATGAGGCCCAGGTGCTGACTCCGCCGATCCGCATGACCCTGGAACAGGCTCTCGAGTTCATCGACAACGATGAGCTGGTAGAGATCACGCCCAAGGCTATTCGCGTGCGTAAGAAACTGCTGACCGAGATGGATCGCAAGCGCGCCGGTCGTGCTTGATATCTGTTCATCGACAGACAGAGAGAGGCCTTATGGCCTCTTTTTTTATGGTCGCCCGGCGGAGCATCGCTGGTCAGTATGTCCGAACAGATCGCATCTATCCGGCCCATGGGTGGCCAAATGACCATGCAATCTGACACAATGCCAGCATGATGAAGACATTGGGAATCACGATGCAGCAGAAATTCGGTGGCCGTCTCGGTCATGCCCTCTCTTTTTTACGCCACGATGGTGGTCACTTTGCCCAGTTTGTCTGGGGCCGTTTCCAGCAGGACAGGCTGACAGTGACTGCTGGCTATCTGGCCTATGTCACTCTGCTCTCCCTGGTGCCCATGATTGCCGTGGTGTTCGGCATGATGTCCGCTTTTCCCGTGTTCCAGACCCTGAAGCAGGCGATAGAGCAGTTCGTCTATCACAACTTCGTGCCCACTGCGGGTGAGATGCTCAAGGAGTACATAGATGGCTTCGTGGCGAATGCCACCAATACCACTGCCGTCGGCATAGGTGCCCTGATCGTGGTGGCGCTGATGCTGATCTTGGCCATCGACAAGAATCTCAACTACATCTGGCGTTCGACCCAGGGCCGACCGCTGGCACAGGCGTTTGCCATGTACTGGATGATACTGACGCTGGGCCCCGTGCTCATAGGTGCCAGCATCGCCATCTCCTCTTACATTTTCTCGCTGCGGCTGTTTGGGGCGGAGAGCCTGTTTGGTATCGGCTACCTGCTGCTGGGATGGTTGCCGTTCCTCTTCTCTGTGCTCACCTTCCTGCTGGTGTATACGGTGGTGCCCAACTGCAAGGTGCGGCTGATACACGCCTTCATCGGTGCCTTGGTGGCCGCAATCCTGTTCGAGTTGGCCAAGCGGGGATTTGCCATCTACATCACGAACTTCCCCTCCTATCAGGCTATCTATGGCGCTCTCGCGACCATTCCGATCCTGTTTGTTTGGGTCTATCTCAGCTGGCTGGTGGTCTTGCTTGGCGCAGAAACTACCGCTTGTCTCGGTGAATATGAGCGGCCAGCCTCAGAAGAGCTGGCTTGAGCCATCGCTTTGCCCGCTGCTTTATTGATAGCATCGACGACCGCCCCCGTTAGCAAGACGGAGGCGGTCGTTCTGTTTTGAGAGGAGAGGGATGTGATTGCATTGATCCAGCGGGTTTCCGAGGCCAGCGTGACAGTGGAGGGGGTCATCACCGGCGCCATAGCCAATGGTCTGCTGGTGCTGCTCGGGGTGGAGCAGGGGGATGATGAGGCCAGTGCCGACAAGCTGCTGCACAAGGTGAGCGGCTACCGGGTTTTCAGTGACGAGAATGGCAAGATGAACCTCAATGTGAGCCAGGCTGGCGGCAGCCTGCTGGTGGTCTCCCAGTTCACCCTGGCGGCGGATACCAAAAAAGGCATGAGACCCGGCTTCTCCGGCGGCGCCCATCCAGCCGAGGCCGAGCGGCTATATGACTACTTCGTGGCGCAGGCAAAAGCCAGCGGCATGCCGACCGAGACCGGTCGTTTTGCCGCCGACATGAAGGTGGCGCTGCTCAACGATGGCCCTGTGACCTTCTGGTTACAGGTCTGAGAGGGGGCGTCAGCCGTCATCACCGGGAGCCTCGTGTCTAGGCGACGTGGCGCGGAACTGTGTGCAGGATCACGTTGATGTAGCCGGGCACGGGGTGTGCCTGGGTGGGGCCAATCCACTCCTCGACCAACATGAGTGCCTGCTCCAGTTCCTTGTGGGTGCGTGGCAGCAGGTTGATGATGAGGGGACCGCGCAGACGGGCGGCCAGGGTCTGATAGAGGTGAGGCTGGAACAGCAGCAGGGGGTTGCCATCCTGGCTGAACAGGTCGAGCAGCGCGAAGTCATAGGTGTCGTCGTGGGCCAGCAGAAAGGCGAGGGCATCGGCGTGGTGCAGGTGCAACGCTCGGTCAGCGGGTTCCGTCGGGTGGCGGAAGAATGCCTGAAACAGGGTCAGCACCTCTTCATCCAGATCCACGCAGTCGTGCCGTGCCTCCGGCCAGCGAGCCCCCAGATGGCGGGTCAGATCGCCACCACCCAATCCCAGCTCCAGCACCCGGCTTGCGGTGGCGGGCAGCAGGTCTGCGATGCACTGCTGATGGGGCAGGCAGAGGGCGGCAGGTGCGGCGAGTGACATGGCCGATTGCACCACGCCGTCGATCTCCAGCCAGCGGTGATGGGCATTTTCCAGAATGGAGAGGCGCCGTTCCGGCTTGGCGCTCAGGTGCAATAAGTGGTCGGCTTGGTACGCTTGCAGATTGAAGTCCATGAATTTGCACGGCAAGATGGTTTTCGGCCAGTGTAACTCAAGGATAGAACTATGTACCGGGTGGTCACTCCCCAGACGGCAGCCGAGCGGGACACTTACTACCAGCTGCGCTGGGAGGCATTGGTGCGCAAGCCCTTCAATCTGTCCGTCGGCGCTAACTCAAGGATCGCTTTATGTACCGGGTAGTCACTCCTCAAACGGCAGCCGAGCTGGACGCTTACTACCAGCTGCGCTGGGAACTGCTGCGTAAACCCTTCAATCTGCCCGTTGGTTCCGAACGGGATGAATACGATACTGTCGCCATCCACCGCCTGATGCTGGCGCCTGACGGCACACCGATCGCCGTCGGCCGGCTGTTTGTCGGTGGCGACGAGGCCCAGATCCGCTTTATGGCGCTGCGCCCCGAGTTTCGTGGTCAGGGGCTGGGGGCTCGCATGGTGGCAGATCTCGAACAGCTGGCCCGTAGCGAGAAGGTGAAGCGGCTGGTGATGAACGCCCGCCAGGAGGCGGTGGAGTTTTATTGCAAGTGCGGTTTCCTCGAGGTGGGGGAAGGGCCCGTCTCTTTCGGCCGCATTCCGCACCGTCAGATGATCAAGTCCCTCAGCCCCTTGCAGACCATCCAGTACCGCCCCGAGTGGTGTCAGGATCTCACGACCCGCTGGGCGCGGGGCATTCCCATCAGCGAGAAGATGGGGGTACACATCACCCACTACGATGGCCAGACGTTCCATCTCAAGGCCAATCTGGCGGCCAACCTCAATGTGCACGACACCATGTTTGCCGGCAGCAGCTACAGCCAGTGTGTGCTGGCGGGCTGGGGCCTCATCTGGTTGCAGCTCAAGGAGGCGGGGCTGGTGGGGGATACTGTGCTGGCGGAGGGCAACATCAAGTATTACCGCCCGGTCAACGAGGAGCCGGAAGCACGGGTGGCCCGTGAAGGAATGCCCGCCGTGCTGGCGCCGCTCAGGGCGGGAGAGTCGGCCAAATTCAGCCTCAAGATCAAGCTGTTCAGTGGTGACAAGCTGGCAGCCGAGTTCCTCGGCCACTACGTGGTGCAGCCCATCAAACGACCCGGTCAGCAGACCTGACGCTTTTTCTCTCGCAAGATTGCAACAAGGCCTCATGATGAGGCCTTGTTCATTTTACGGCTCGCTGGCCGACGTTGGCGCGTTGGCGGGCTGTGCTGGTCGCCAGAGCGGGCTGTTGCTTCCCTGGGCCGGATAGCGCACCCCTACCTCCCAGCCACAGGATGCCTGCTTGGCCGGGAACTCCCAGCTCAGCTCAGGGGCATCGAGCGGGCCGCGCCAGTGGCTCAGCAGCTCGGCGCAGCGCTGGCCATTCAGGGTGCCGAAATCCAGCTGCCACTGTTCATTGACCAGATCTATGCCCCCCTGCAGGGCGAGCAGGTGAGTGATGGTGGAGGCGCCGGCCTGCTCTATTTGCAACTTGCCCTGCGCCACCTTGCCCTGCAGTTTGATGTGGTAGAAGGGCGTGTCGCCCCCCTGCATGGCCTGCCACAGCTGAGCCGGGGTGAGGGTGGGCGGGGTGGTGCCCTTGAACCACTCCTCCAGCAGGGGATCTATCTGCACCTTGTCCCAGAAGGGGTCGCTGGCATCGAGGGCAAAGCTCCCCTGCAGGGTGCTGCGCCACTCACCTGGTGTGTTGCCGTGCCGGGCTTGCAGGTCGGCGCTCAGATCGGCCTTGCCGGCGAAGGAGATGGGGGAGTGCAGCAGTTTGCTCCACTGCACCAGATCCAGCTTCTCCCCCTTGAGCTGCAACCGGCTGGTCTGGCCCGGCTCCTTGCCCCACTGGCCACTCAGGCTGAGGGATCCTTCGTCGGGCAGCGAGCTGGTCAGCTTGTTGAGTCGCCAGGCGCTGGGGGTCAGTTCGCCATCCAGCGTGCCGTTGCGGGCACTGAGGCCATCCCACACCAGTTCGAACCACTGGCTCTCAATCCTGGCCCGGCCGAGCAGGGACACGGGCTGCTGGCCCCGCAGGCCGAGGTCGGTCAGATAGAACTGCCAGCCGGTCAGCGATAGCGGCAGGGCATCGTCGAACGAGAGCACCTTGAGCTTGTCGAATGCCAGCTTGCGGATGTCGATCTGCGGTGGCTGCCAACTTTGCCAATCCTGCCACCACCCCTGTGGCAGGCTGATGTCCATGCCGCTCAGGGCTATGTCTTTGAGGGTCAGCTTCTGCTGTTGGGTATCCAGTGCCAGCGCCAGATTGAATTCGCCTTCGTAGGCCTTGCCCTGCACCTCGGCGTCGATCTGCTGGGGCGAGAAGGAGACCCGTCCCTTGAGGTCTTCCAGCTGGAACAGGCCGCGGCCGAGATCGCCGAGGGCGCCAGAGAAGTAGCCGGTCGGCGTGCTGCCGGCCTGCCAGCTGAAGGCGGCGAGCTGGCCGTTGAAGTTGTTGAGGGAGATCTCCTGTTCGATGGCGCTGATGCTCACATCACGCACCTGTCCCACGTCCAGGCTGATGTGGCGCAGCGGCAGCTCCTTGTGTCCCGCTTTTCCCCACTCGATCCGCATGCCCTGCGCCTTCAGATTGCTCAGCCGCAGGCTGCGGGCGGGCCAGTCCAGGGTCATGCCGGTTTCCAGCAGGCCCTCGAACAGGTTGGCGGTCAGCTTGCCGGTGCTCAGCACCTGGCCTTCCAGCCTGCCCTTGAGATTGAGGCGGGAGAGGGCAAAGGTGGGGGTTGTCAGCTCATTGATGTTGAGGCTCAGGTTGGCCTGGGGTGGCCGCACCGGATTGAGTAACTGCCAGTCGTTGAGGGTGGCGTTGAGGCCGCTCAGGGTCAGTTCGTCACTTTGCAGGCTGAGTCGATCGATAGTGCTGTCGCGGATGGTGAGGGAGTGCAGCGGCAGGTTCGGCAGCTGGTTGGGCAGCGGCAGCCTGATGACGGGGCGGATCAGGTCGAGATGGGCGATGCGCACATCCCGGCTCAGCCAGTCGATGCTCTCTATCTCCAGATAGAGCTTGTCGAGGGTGACGGCGTCGCCATAGCCCACCTGCTCGGCCAGCAGGGTATAAGGGTGGAGCGGGTTGAACACCAGCCGCCCTATGGTGACGGGCACACCTGTCTGCTGGCTGATCCAGCTGGCAATGGGGTCCTTGGCCCGCTCTGCATCGAACAGGCCGAGGGCGACCCAGACAAACAGCAGCAGGAAGGCGAAGGGGTAGAGCAGGCCGCGTAGCCAGGAATTCATGGGTGCTTTCCTCCTGTTTTGGGATGGTTGTCAGGGGTTGGAGTAGTGATCTCGCAGACCCAGCCAGCGGCGGATCAAGGGGTCTACGTGGGATCTGTGTCTGTCCATCAGGCAATGTGCCTATCTTCTGCATTTGCCTTGGTCAGGCATTGGAACAGTGATCCCGTAAACCGAGCCAGCGGCGGATCAAGGGGTCTACGTGGGATCTGTGTCTGTCCATCAGGCAATGTGCCCATCCTCTGCATTTGCCTTGGTTAGGCATTGGAATAGTGATCCCGTAAACCGAGCCAGCGGCGGATCAAGGGGTCCACGTGAGAGCCGTGTCTGTCCATCAGGAAGCGCGCCATCTTCTGCACTTGCGGGATGAGCGACTGGTCGCGCACCAGGTCGGCGATCTTGAGATCGGCCAACCCGGTCTGGCGGGTGCCGAGCAGTTCCCCCGGGCCGCGCAGCTCGAGATCGCGCTGGGCGATCAGGAAGCCGTCATTGGTCTCCCGCAATACCCCGAGCCGGCTCTGGGCCGTCTTTGACAAGGGTGCATGATAAAGCAGCACGCAGTGGGAGGCCACAGAGCCGCGACCGACCCGGCCACGCAGCTGGTGCAGCTGGGCCAGCCCGAGCCGCTCCGGGTTTTCGATGATCATCAGGCTGGCGTTGGGCACGTCCACCCCCACCTCGATGACGGTGGTGGCGACCAGCAACTGCAGTATGCCCGCCTTGAACTCCTCCATTACCCGCTGCTTCTCGATAGGGCGCATCCGGCCGTGTACCAGCCCGATATGCAGGCCGGGCAGCTGGTTTTGCAGCTCGGCGGCAGTATCCTCGGCAGCCTGGCACTCCAGCACCTCGGACTCTTCGATCAGGGTACAGACCCAGTATGCCTGCTTGCCCTCTTCACAGGCCAGCTTGACCCGATCTATCACATCCTGGCGACGGCTGTCCGGCAGGGCGACCGTGGTGATGGGGGTGCGGCCAGGTGGCAGCTCGTCGATGATGGAGGTGTCGAGATCGGCATAGGCGGTCATTGCCAGGGTGCGGGGAATGGGGGTGGCGGTCATGATGAGCTGATGGGGATGGACGCCCTCCCGCTCCCCTTTCTCGCGCAGGGCGAGGCGCTGGTGCACCCCGAATCTGTGCTGTTCATCGATGATGACCAGGGCCAGGCGCTGGAACACCACCTGCTCCTGGAAGATGGCGTGGGTGCCCACCACCATCTTGACGCTGCCATCGGCAATGGCGGCGAGCTGAGCTTCTCGCGCCTTGCCCTTCTGCTTGCCTGCCAGCCAGCCGACCCCGATGCCGAGCGGTGCCAGCCAGTTGCCGAAGTTGATGGCGTGTTGCTCGGCCAGCAGCTCGGTCGGTGCCATCAGCCCCACCTGGCAGCCGTTGCCGATGGCTTGCAGCGCCGCCAATGCTGCGACCAGCGTCTTGCCTGAACCCACGTCGCCCTGTACCAGCCGCATCATGGGGTAGCTGCGTTGCAGGTCCTGGCCGATTTCCGCCACCACCCGGTTCTGGGCACCGGTGGGCGTGAATGGCAGGGCGCCGAGCAGTTGTTCGACCAGCGCTGGCGCCGGTTTGAGGACTCGAGCCAGCTGGGTTTGCGCCTGGGCGCGGACTTTCAGTACCGAGAGGTTGTGGGCCAGCAGCTCTTCCAGCACCAGTCGCTGCTGCGCCGGGTGCTGGCCGCTTTCGAGCAGCGCCAGCGCCACCGAGGGGGGCGGGCGATGGAGCAGACGCAGGGCGGCGGCCAGTTCGATCTGCTGGGGATAGAGCCCGGCGGGCAGCAGCTCTTCCACGCCGTAGAGGTCGAGTTGAGCCAGCGCCTGATCGGTGAGGTTGCGCAGGGTGAGCTGGCGCAGCCCTTCGGTAGTCGGGTAGACGGGGGTGAGCGCCTCTTCAGTCTGGCCGGCTTGTTCTTCGCCGAGCAGCTTGTACTCGGGGTGGGCCATCTCCAGCCCGTATTTGCCGGGGCGCACCTCGCCGAAGCAGCGGATCAAGCGGCCCTGGCCCAGGCTGTTTTTCTGGGCGGCGGTGAAGTTGAAGAAGCGCAGGGTGAGGGTGCCGGTGCCGTCGCTGATGCGGCAGACCAGCATGCGGCGACGCCCCATCACCAGCTGGGTATCCTGGATTTCGCCCTCGACGGCGCCGTGCAGCCCGGGTGGCAGATCGCCAATGGGCCACACCTGGGTACGGTCCTCGTAGCGCAGGGGGAGGTGGAACAGCAGATCCTGTACCGTCGCCAGCCCCAGTCGCTCGAGTTTCTCCTGCATCTTGCTGCCGACGCCCTTGAGGCTGTCGAGGGAGATTTTATCCAATTTCATCAATTAGATGCCCGAAAACACTGTAAATATGTCCAGATGATAGGGGGTGTTGATGGCTCGATGCAAGCCGCGTTGCAGTGAGCAGGGCTGTTGGGCGGCTGCAAAAAGGCAGTGGCCATATGTGACAAAGGCCTGCCGAAAAACGGGAGGCCTTTTTTGTCGCGGCTTGCGGGCGGGATGCGCCCCGGCGTCAGATGATGCGTTTGAGCAGGATATGAGCCTTGACCCTGTGGATCCGGGCCAGCAGCTTGCGCACCTGTTCCGGGTAGTCCTTGATCTGCTCAATCTGATCGAAGTGGCTGATCCGCTTGGTGTTGGAGAGTATGTTCTCCCGCTCCCCATTGAACTGGGCGCGGAGGTGATGGCGACGATCGTACACCAGCAGGCCGTTCTCCAGATCCAGCGCCCAGGCACGGGGGTTGAGGTTGCTGCCGGTGAGCAGCGCCCACTCGTCATCCACGAAGATCCCCTTGAGGTGGTAGGAGTTGCGCTCGCAGCACCACAACATCAGGTTGAGACGGCCTGCATCGATGTGATGCTGGTTGCGCTCGGCAAACTTGCGCAGATTGGTCTCGTACAGATAGGGCAGGCCGCCTATGGTGGTGAACCTCTCCTCCGGTGGGATGAAGAAGTCGTTGGCCGTCTTGTCGCCCACCACTATGCTCACCTTGCAACCGCGTTTGAGCAGGGCTTCGATGTCCTTGTTCAACTCCTTGGGCGGGTTGAAATAGGGGGTGCAGATGAAGATCTCCCGCTCGGTGGCACGCACCAGGGTTCGAATCATCTTGTTGAGCTGATTGCCCCGCTTGCCAAGCCCTGTCATCGGGGTGATGGCGATCTCCTGGCTGTTGACCGGTATGCTCTCGAAGCGGTACTGGCCCACTCGCAGGCTTTGCTTGAAGCGGCGGATCGGCCCCTTCAGCTGCTTGGCAGTGGGAATGTCGGTGCGATCGAGTCGCTGCACTGCTTCGCTCTTGAGGAAGAGATCGTCCACATAGTTGACCATGCAGCAGGTCAGCTCCGGGCTGGTGATCTGGTGATAGCGGTCGAAACGGTAGCGATCCTGCTGATGCAGGTAGATGTCGTTGAGGCTGGCACCCGAGTAGAGCAGGGTGTCATCGAAGATAAAGCCCTTGAGGTGCAACACACCGAGCAGCTCGCGCCCCTTCACCGGCACGCCGTAGATGGCGATCTGGTGCTCGTGACGGGCAGCCATGTCCTGATACATCAGGTGGTTGCCCCCCTGCTCGCCCTTGCCGATCAGACCGCGCTGGGCACGGTGGAAGTCGACGAAGAGCTTGATGTCCAGAGCCGGGTTGCGCTGCTTGGCGGCGTAGAGGGCGGACAGTATCTCCCGTCCCGCTTCGTCATCCTGCAGGTAGAGGGCCACCAGATAGATGCGGTGTGTCGCGCTGGCGATGAGCGAAAGGATCCGGCTCTTGAAGTCCCTGGCGCTATTGAGCACCTGAAACTGATCTGCGGCGACGGCGATCTGGGGCAGATGAGCCAACAGTTGTCGATAATGTGCCGATGAATGCATAGAGAAACCTGAAATCACTGCGTTAAGCGTTCCACTCGGAGCGATGGATAGGCGATTCTAGCAACCTCGACCTGTTAGCCAAAGAAAGAATCGTCATAAAGATGAAAAAGGCCTCACATCGGAGGCCTTTTTGACTGCGGTTATGTTCAAAGGAAGCTGTAGATGATCATCGCCATGACGCCGCCCGTGGTGCCTATGATGGTCTCCATCACTGTCCAGGTCTGCAGGGTCTGCTTCTCGGAGAGGCCAAGATAGCGGTTGGCCAGCCAGAAGCCGGAGTCGTTGACGTGGGAGAGGACGATGGCCCCGCCACCGATGGCGATGGTCACGGCGGCCAGCTGGGCACCGTTAAGCCCGAGCGGCTCCAGCATCGGCAGCACCAGACCGCATGCGGTCAGCATGGCGACCGTAGCGGAACCCTGAATGACCCGCACCGCGGCCGCCAGGATAAAGGCCAGCGCGACGATGGGCAGGCCGGAATCTGCCAGCATGTTGCCGAGAGCGGCACCCACCCCGGAATCAACCAGCACCTGCTTGAACACGCCACCGGCGCCGGTCACCAGTATGATGACGCCGGCTGGCTGGATGGCGCTGTTGCAGACGCTCATCACTTCGTCACGGGACATGCCGCGACGCACCCCCAGCAGGTAGAAGGCGGCCAGACAGGCGACCATGATGGCAGTGAAGGGATGACCGATGAACTCCAGCCAGTTGTGCAGGGTGGATCCCGCCTCGACGAAGCGGCCGACGATGGTCTTGAGGCCTATCAGCAGCAGCGGCAGCCCGATCAGGCCCATGGCCAGCCCGAACGAGGGCAGGGTCTTGCAGTCGTCGTGGGCACTGTTCTGGGCATCGGCGGGCAGCGGCACATCCACCACCTTGCTGATCAGTTCCCCGAACAGCGGTCCCGCCAGGATCAGGGCTGGTACGGCGGCGATCAGACCGAACAGTATCATGTAGCCAAAATCGGCCCCCAGCTGAGAAGCCACCAGAATGGGGCCCGGCGCCGGAATAAGGAACGCCTGGCAGGTTGCGATGCCTGCCAGCAGCGCTATGCCTATCTTCACCACGCTGCCGCCGCCACGGCGGACGATGGCAAAGGCCACCCCGATCAGCAGCACCACGGCCACGTCGAAGAAGAGCGGAAGGGCGCAGATGAAACCGGTCAGTGACATGGCCCAGTTGGCGCGCTTGACGCCAAAGGTACCGAGCAGGGTATGGGCTACCCGGTCGAGGGCGCCGGTGACTTCCATCACCTTGCCGAACATGGCGCCCAGCGCCACTACCACGGCCACGAAACCCAGGGTGCCGCCCATCCCTTTCTGGATGGTGTTGGCGATCTCGGCCGGGTTCATGCCGGCGGCGAGGCCAGCCACCATGGAGACCAGAATGAGGGAGACGACCGCGTGCAGGCGGGCCTTCATCACCAGAAAGAGCAGCAGCACTATGGAGCCGGCGGCCGTCATGATCAGGGATAGGTCAGACATTGTTGTGCGTTCCTTGTTCCAGATTCAGTATCGACACCCTGCCGATCCGTTGGCAGACCATATCTTTATGATTTATTTAGATTTATGGCCAGGGCTCAAGCTCGCTTGCCCAGGTGACTGTGAGTTCGCTCAGTCTGTGGCAGACTTCACATTTCTTGTTGTTACCGGTAACATGTTACCGGTAACGTGATAAGTTAGAACCCATCAGCAGCACGATTTTTGAAAAATGGGATAGAGGTCAAACAATGGCGGGCAAGAGCATTATTGTGATGGGTGTGTGTGGTAGCGGCAAGTCCAGCGTTGGCCTCAAGGTGGCCCAGGCACTGGGGGCCAAGTTCATCGATGGTGATGATCTGCATCCCAGGGCCAACATCCAGAAGATGGCAGGCGGCAAGCCCCTCAACGACGAGGATCGCGCCCCTTGGCTGGAGCGGATCCGCGACGCGGCTTACAGCCTGGAGCAGAAGAACGAGGTGGGTGTCATCGTCTGCTCGGCCCTCAAGAAGCAGTACCGCGACCAGATCCGCGAGGGCAATGACTCAGTGCATTTCCTGTTTCTGGATGGTGATCAGCCGCTGATCCTCGAACGGATGCGGGCACGGAAGGGCCATTTCATGCGGGAAAGCATGGTACAAAGTCAATTCGATACTCTGGAGCGCCCGGATGGCGAGGCCGGTGTATTCCACATCGACATAGACGGCACCTTCGAACAGGTGGTTGATCGGGCCGTCACAGCATTGGAGCAAGCCCAATGATCCATCAGGTAATTTCCGACGTCACCGCCCGCATTCGCGAGCGCAGTGCCGCCCGTCGCCAGGCTTTTCTGGCCCGTATCCAGCGTCAGGCCGAGCAGGGCAAGACCCGCGCTGCACTGGCCTGCGGCAACCTGGCGCACGCCGTGGCCGCCTGCAGCAGTGACGAGAAGGGTCGCATCCTCGACATGACCCGCGCCAACGTCGGCATAGTCACTGCCTACAACGACATGCTGAGCGCCCATCAGCCCTATCAGGGCTACCCGGACATCATCAAGGCGGCACTGGCCGAACTGGGCCACAGCGCCCAGGTGGCGGGTGGCGTACCGGCCATGTGCGATGGTGTGACTCAGGGTCAGCCGGGGATGGACATGTCTTTGTTTTCCCGCGATCTCATTGCCCAGGCAACCGCGCTGTCACTCTCCCACAACACCTTCGACGCCACCCTGCTGCTCGGCATCTGCGACAAGATAGCCCCGGGCCAGATCATGGGGGCGCTCTCCCACGCGCACCTGCCCACCGCCTTCGTGCCGGCGGGCCCCATGGCCAGCGGCATCAGCAATGATGACAAGGTGAAGGTGCGCCAGCAGTACGCCGCCGGTCAACTGGGCCGCGACGCCCTGCTGGAGATGGAGTGCGGTGCCTACCATGCACCGGGCACCTGTACCTTCTACGGCACTGCCAACACCAACCAGCTGGTGTTCGAGGCCATGGGCCTGATGCTGCCGGGCTCTGCCTTCGTCCATCCTCACAGCGAGTTGCGCCACGCTCTCACCGAAGAGGCTGCCCGCCGCATCAGCGCCATGATCCCGGGCTCTCCCGCCTACCGCCCCTTGAGCGAGGTGCTGGACGAGCGCGCCCTGGTCAATGGTCTGGTGGCCCTGCTCGCCTCTGGCGGCAGCACCAACCACAGCATCCACATGGTGGCGTTGGCACGGGCCGCCGGGCTGCACCTGACCTGGGACGACATCAGCGATCTCTCGGACGTGGTGCCGCTGCTGGTGCGCATGTACCCGAACGGCCCGGCCGATGTGAACGCCTTCGAACAGGCGGGTGGTGTGCCCGGCCTGATGCGCCGTCTGGCGCAAGAGGGGCTGATCCACATGGATGCCACTCCGGTCTTTGGCGAGATGCAGGATTACCTCAGCCGTCCGGTGCTGGTCGATGGCAAGCTGGTGTGGCAGCCGGTGGGCGAAAGCAGCGATGCGAGCGTGCTCTCACCCTCTGGCAGCGTATTCCAGGCCACCGGCGGCACCAAGCTGCTGGCGGGCAATCTGGGTCGCGCCGTGGTCAAGGTCTCTGCCGTCGCCCCCGAGTATCGGGTGATTGAAGCCCCTGCCCGGGTCTTCTCCTCCCAGCATGCGGTGGAAGCAGCCTACAAGGCGGGTGATCTCAATCAGGACGCCGTTATCGTGGTGCGTCACAATGGCCCGGCCGCCAACGGCATGCCGGAGCTGCACAAGCTGATGCCGGTGCTCGGCAACCTGCAGAAGGCGGGTCACAAGGTGGCGCTGGTCACCGATGGCCGTCTCTCCGGCGCCTCCGGCAAGATCCCGGCCGCCATCCACGTCACCCCGGAAGCGCTGCACGGCGGGGCCATCGGCCTGTTGCAAGATGGCGATCTGCTGCGGGTGGACGCGGTGACTGGTCGTCTCGACTGCCTGACCGATTTGAGTGGCCGTACCCAGGCCGAGATTGACCTCACTCTGGAACAAGAGGGGTGGGGCCGTGAACTGTTCAGCGTGATGCGTCGCGCGGTATCGAGCGCCGAGTGTGGCGCCACCATCTTTGATTAAGGAAGCGTTATGCAAAACTGGAAAGTGACCCCTGCTGAGGTGTTTGCCGCCTCTCCGCTGGTGCCCGTGATGGTCATAAGCGACTTGGAACAGGCCCTGCCAATGGCCAAGGCGCTGCTGGACGGCGGCATCTCGGTGTTCGAGATCACCCTGCGCACCCCGGTGGCGCTCGATGCCATCGCTCTCATCGCCAAGGCGATGCCGGACGCCATGGTCGGTGCCGGTACCGTGCTCAACTGCGCGCAGTTTGACGCTGCCGTCGCTGCCGGTGCCCGCTTCGTCATCTCCCCGGGTATGACTCCGGCCCTGCTGGCCCACGCGGCCAAGAGTACCGCGGCGCTGATCCCGGGCGTTGCCACGCCTTCCGAGGTGATGCAGGCGCTGGAAGCGGGCTACGACCACCTGAAGTTCTTCCCGGCTGAAGCGAACGGCGGTACCAAGGCACTCTCCGCCATTGCCGCTCCTCTGCCCCAGGTGAAGTTCTGCCCCACCGGCGGTATTGGCCCGAAAAACGTGGCCGACTATCTGGCGCTCAAGTGCGTGGCGACTGTTGGCGGCTCCTGGATGCTGCCAGCCGATGCGGTCAAGAGCGGCAACTGGGAAGAGGTGACCCGCCTCTCCCGCGAAGCGGTTGCCATGGTTAAACGCTAAGCATCAGTTGTGCAGAAAATCCAGACAGGCCACCCTCGGGTGGCCTGTTTCTTTTGACCATGCTGACAGCGGAAAAGCCATTTACAGGGCGCTGTCTGCTCCCTTATGGTCGTGGTCGGTTTCTTATCCGGCTGGTCGATATGTCCTTTCTCCATCGTTCCTGTCCGCAAGGGCACTTCACACCGCTGCACTGCCATCCGCAGGCCCAGTATTGTTACATGCACGACGGTGGCGGCGTTATCACCGGCGGTGCTGCCAGCGAGTTGCTGGTTGCTGGTCAGCTCTGCTTTATTCCGGCGGGCTGGGAGCATGAGTTTCGCGTGCTGCGCCACTCTCGCCTGTCGCTTATCTATACCGATTCGTCCGCATTAGCCCCTTTTGGTCTGCGGCAGGTAACGCCGCTGCTGGCAGGGCTTTTTGCCCGCCAGAGCGAGTTGGAGGAGGGGGCCGAGCAGGAGGCCTATCTGACAGTGATTGGCCACGAGTTGGTGCGAGCTACTCCGCAAGCAGCCCAGCCTGCGCTGGCGGCCAACCTCGACCCGCGCCTGCTGCGGGTGCTGGAGCGTTTCTGTCAGGCGCCCTCAATCAACACCATGCTTGCCGAGCTGGCCATGGATTGCGGCGCTTCGCTGCGCACTCTCAACCGGCTTTTCCTCCAGCAGCTGGGTTGTACCTTCCGCCAGTGGCGCGAGCAGGTGGTGATGGGGCGGGCCCGTCAGTTGCAGTATCAGGGGTTCACATCGGTGCAGATTGCCGACCTGCTCGGTTACGAAGATCCCGCCGCCTTCTCCCGCGCGCTCCAGCGCTTCGCCCGGCGTGGCTCAGCGTCGTGAACCTATGTCGGCATCCTGCTTGCTGCCGCTCAGCAGGCAGGTCACCTCGTCGGTCTGGCAGATCTTGCCGTCGCGAAAGGTGAATAGGCCGCTCACCTTGCAGACCAGTGGGGCGCCATCGTGGCGGGTAGCTCGCACCACATGGGTCGAGTGCACCCTGTCCCCTTGCGCGATTGTGGCGACGAACTCGATAGTGGTTTCGGCCAGATGAGCTCTCAGCGCCGCAATGTGCTGGCAAAAGGCGATGTAGTCGAGCTGCTCGCCATTCACCTGCTGGCAGTAGTCCGGGGTGAACCACTGGTCGAGCTCGGCCAGGGTAAAACGAGGATCGCAGACAACGCGCTGCAGGCAGGCTTGCAATCTTTCGGTGTTGTTCATTTTCTGCTCCTGAAATGTGGCTGTAATGCCGGGCCAGCATAGAGCAGAGGATGGCGATAAGAGGTTGCAGTATGCGCCATCATAGCGGGTAAACACGCCATGATGGCAGGGGGTCAGCCCAGACTCTCCCCGACATAGAGGGAGAAGCCGATATCCTTGCGGGTGTCGGGCAGGGGCTGGCCGCTGAGGCGAGCCAGCAGCATGGTCGCCGCTTCGCGGCCGATCGCTTCCCGCGGGGTGGCGATACTGGCCAGCTTGGGGGTCATGGCGTGGCCAATGTCGAGGGCATTGCACCCGGCAATGGCGATCTGCTGGGGCACAGGGATCCACTTGGCCTGACATTGCAGCAGGGCGCCCACCGCCAGGTCATCGTTGGTACAGAAGAGACCGTCGAGGTCGGGATAGCGCACCAGCGCCTGATCCAGCAGCTGGCCACCCAGGGTGAAGCTGGAAGATTGCTCGGTCAGCAGATGCTGGCCGGTGAGGCCGACGTCGGTCATCGCCTGATAGTAACCCTCCATCCGCAGCTGGGTGCGCACGTCGAGCCGCGCGCCGAGATAGACCACCTTGCGTCGGCCCCGGCGCAGCATCTCTGTTACCATGGCCCGGGCGGCGGCTCTATGATCCATGCCGACCACCATGTCGATGGGGGCTTGCGGCAGATCCATGGTTTCCACTACCGGAATGCCGGCGGTGGCGATCATCTTGCGGGTACGCTCGGTGTGCTGGCTGTCGGAGAGGATAAGGCCATCCACGTGATAGGAGAGCAGGGAGGCCACCTGCTCCTCTTCCCGTTCCGGGCTGTAGCCGTAGTGAGCGAGCAGGGTCTGGTAGCCGGCAGGCCGGGTCACGGACTCAATGCCGTGCACCACGGCGGAAAAGACCTGGTTGGAGAGCGAGGGGATCAGGATGCCGATCGCCCTGCTGGTGGCGTTGGAAAGAATGTCCGGTGCCCGGTTGGGGATGTAGCCCTGCTCCTCCACCGCGGCGGCGATCCGCTCACGGGTGCCCTCGGCCACGGCCTGTGGATCGCGCAGGTAGCGGCTGACGGTCATCTTGGTGACCCCGGTCAGGTCGGCTATGTCCTGCAGGGTAGGGCGGCGCTTTCGGGTATCGTTCATCTCGGGATCCGGCAAAAATGTTACAGGTAACATTACCGTTTTTGTTTAACAAAGTCAGCATATGACGCCATCGGCAGGAGACTATTCGCATGATCAAGGGCAAGTGCTTCGAGGGGACGCGTTTCGAGCAGCAGGATGTGGCGGGAGAGTGTTTCACGGAGTGCCGCTTTATCGACTGCAACTTCTCCTGGTTGGATTTGAGTGAGAGCCGCTTCGTCGACTGCAGCTTCTACGAGCGGGAGCGCGAGCTGGGCTGCCAGCTACAGGGCTGCGATCTGCGGGAGGCCAGTTTCCTTCGCTGTGATTTGACCCTGGCGGATCTTGGCCGCAGCCAGTGTCTGGGGCTGGAGATGCGTGACTGCCAGGCCATGGGCATCAACTTTGCCCGAGCCAGCTTCGCCAACCAGATCACCATCAAGAGCTACTTCTGCGAAGCGCATCTTACGGGCAATAACTTCAGCTACGCCAACTTCGATGGCTGTGTGCTGGAGCGCTGCGAGCTGACCGGCAATCGCTGGCAGGGAGCCAGCCTGCTGGGTGCTTCGCTGGCCGGCTCCGATCTGAGCGGTTCAGCGTTTGGCCAGATAGAGTGGACCAGTTTCAACCTGCAGGGCTGCGATTTGCGCCAGTGCGACCTGCCCGGGCTGGATCTGCGTCGGGTCAATCTGGACGGGGTGCAGATCAATGAAGAGCAGCAGCAGGGGTTGCTCGAACAACTCGGCCTCATCGTCTTCCCCTGATCCCGGTGGGCGAAAACGGGGTAAATTTCCGTCATTCGATGCCGCTGACAGGGCCGTCGGCGACGATCAAAAAAGCCTGCGTCATGCAGGCTTGTGGTCATCGAGTGTACGGGGTCAGCGTTTGGCTAACCACTTGGTCGGGTTGATGGCTTCACCCTGATAGCGGATCTCGAAATAGAGGCCGGATCTGTCCTGGCCGCCACTGTCGCCGACCAGTGCCACGGGTTCGCCCTGTTCCACGCTCTGACCCACCTGACGCAGCAGCGACTGATTGTGACCGTAGAGGCTCATGTAGCCACGGCCGTGGTCGATCACCAGCAGCATGCCGAAGCCATCCAGCCAGTCGGCGTAAACCACCTGGCCCGGTGCGACCGCCTTGACCTGGGTCCCTTCGCTGGCCCCGATCAGGGTGCCTTTCCACTTGAGCTCTGCGGTGCGGGGTGAGCCGTAGGAGATGAGGATCGGGCCCTGCACTGGCCAGCGCAGGCTGCCGTTGGTGCTGAGACCGCCGTAGCCGCCACTGTTTGGCTTGCTGCTGCGCGCGGCGGCTTGCTGCTCCGCTACCCTGTTCTGTTGTTCGGTGACTTTCTGCTGTTGGGCTGCGAGCCGTTGCTGCTCGCCGACTTTCTGCTGCTGTGCCGCGATCCGCTGTTGTTCGGCAATCCGCTTCTGTTCGGCGGCCAGGCGCTGTGCCTCCAGACGGCGCTGGCGCTCCTGCTCGGCTTTCAGCTTGGCCAGCCGCTCCCGCTCGGCCCGTTCACGGCGCTCCTGCTCTTCCCGCTGGCGACGCAGCTCTTCCAACCGGGCTTTCAGGGCTTTCTCTGCCTTGACCAGCTTGGTCAGCTTTTGTTCGTCGTTTTGTACCGATTGCTGCAGCTGGTTGCGTACTTTGGCGCGGCTCTGTTGACTGGCAAGCAGGGCCTGATGGTGCTCCTGCTGTTCGCTTAGCAGGGCTTGCAGCTTGCTCTCGGTCTCTTTGGTGGCCTGCTGGTTTTTGGCCAGCTTGGTGTGGGTCACACGCAGGGCGTCGATGGCCTCGATACGGGCCTTGTTGAGGTAGTCGTAGTAATCGAGAGAACGGCTCAGTTTGGCCGGGTCCTGCTGATTGAGTAGCAGTTTGAGGTAATCGTGGTTGCCCGCCTGGAAGGCGCTTTCAGCCTGCTTGGCCAGCAACTGTTTCTGATATTTTGCTTGTAGTTCCAGTGCCTGCTTGTCTTTTTGCAGGGTCGCCAGCTTCTGCTGGTTCTGTTTCAACTGCTGCTTGGTCTGGTTGAGTTTGGCGGCGGCCGCCGAGATGGCCTGCTCATCGGCCTTGAGCTGGGTGTTGAGTTTGGCCAGCTCCTGCTTGCTGAGCTTGATGCTCTTCTGTTGCTCTTTGATCTGGGACTGCATGGTGCCGAGCTGCTGATTGGCAGCCCAGGCGTTGCCCGCGATAAACCACAGGCAAAAAAACAGCGCGCCGGCCAACTGGCCGACGCGACTGGTTTTGTTTGAAATAACTTCGCATCCCCGCATGGGGAAGGATTATTTCAGAATCATCAGGGGCTTGCCAGTCATTTCCGGCGGGACAGGCAGACCCATCAGGGTCAGCATGGTCGGAGCCAGATCGGACAATTTGCCACCTTCAACCACCTCGGACTTGCGACCGAAATAGATGAGGGGAACCGGCAGGTTGGTGTGGGCTGTGTGCGCCTGACCTGTCTCTTCGTCCAGCATCTTCTCGGCGTTGCCGTGGTCGGCGGTGATCAGGCATTCGCCACCTACTTCGGCCAGGGCCTCGGTGACCCGACCAATGCAGTGATCAACCGCTTCACAGGCCTTGACGGCCGCATCGAACACACCGGTGTGGCCGACCATGTCGCCGTTCGGGTAGTTGCAGATGATGGTGTCGTACTTGCCGCTCTTGATGGCGGCCACCAGCTTGTCGGTCAGCTCTTCGGAGCTCATTTCCGGCTGCAGGTCATAGGTGGCCACTTTCGGGCTGGCAACGATCTCGCGATCTTCACCGGTGAAGCAGGACTCTTCGCCGCCGTTGAAGAAGAAGGTCACGTGAGCGTACTTCTCGGTTTCGGAGATGCGCAGCTGGGTCTTGCCCTGCTTGGCCAGCCACTCACCCAGGGTGTTCACCAGGGCGGTCGGCGGATAGGCACAGGCAGTTTTGATGTCGGCCGCGTATTCGGTCAGCATCACGAAGTTCAGCGCCGGGGTGGCGGCACGGGCGAAGCCGGTGAAGTCGCTGTCGACGAAGGCGCGGGTGATCTCACGGGCGCGGTCGGCACGGAAGTTCATGAAGATCAGGGCATCGCCATCCTGCATGGGGGCGGCGGCACCGATGCGGGTGGCCTTGACGAACTCGTCGTTCTCGTCGCGGGCATAGGCGGCGGCCAGGGCTTCGCTGGCGCTGTCGGCGGTGAACTCGCCCTTGCCTTGAGTCATCAGGTCATAGGCTTGCTGCACGCGATCCCAGCGGTTGTCACGGTCCATGGCGAAGTAGCGGCCGATCATGGAGGCGAAACGACCCTTGCCCAGACGGGCAAACAGGGCATCGAACTGTTCGATGGAAGACTGGGCAGAGCGCGGCGGTACGTCACGGCCATCCAGGAAGGCGTGGAAGTAGATCTGCTCGGCGCCACGTTTGGCGGCCATCTCGATCATGCCCATGATGTGCTCTTCGTGGCTGTGTACGCCACCCGGGGACATCAGACCCATGATGTGAACGGCCTTGCCCTTGGTCACGGCAGCATCAACAGCCTTGGCCAGTTCGACGTTCTGGAAGAAGTCGCCGTCTTTGATCTCTTTGGAGATGCGGGTCAGCTCTTGATAAACGATGCGACCGGCACCTATGTTGACGTGGCCCACTTCGGAGTTACCCATCTGGCCATCCGGCAGACCCACGTCCAGGCCGGAGCCGGAGATCAGGGTGCTGGTGTAGTCACGGGCGAGACGGTCGAGGTTGGGAGTCTTGGCGGCAGCGACGGCGTTGTGCTCTTGCTTGGTGCTGTAGCCCCAACCGTCCATGATGACGAGAACCAAAGGTTTCTTAGCTGTTGACATAAGGCTATGTCCTCTCGGATAGGAATGAATTGCGGGAAGTGAAACTAGCGTAATATTACTACATCTGCCGAAATAGTCACCTGATAGCCAAGCCTCGGCCACCGTCGCTCAAGGCTGTTGCCAGCCTGTTTCCCCTTTGTCGCCGGCTTGTCTCCCTGCTCGACGAATCCTCGCCCCAAAGCGTCGGACGCCATTTTTTATTCCGATCCTTTATCGCGCCCCTGCCCGATGGGAGCCCGCTCCCGCTTTGCCGCCAAGATGGCTGATCTTGGTGGGGTCCCCATGTATACTCGGGTCCTTGTCTTGGTCCCTGGATAGTAGAAGATGCAAGAGTATTTGGATTTTGCGGCCCGTAACCCGCTGCTGACCGCAGCTTGGTTCGGCCTGGCAGGCACCCTGGTTTACACCACGGTGCGTGCTCGTTTTTCTCCGGTTAAAACGGTAAGCAACCACACGGCTACCCTGCTGATCAACCGCGAAAATGCCACTGTGGTGGACATTCGCAGTCAGGAAGAGTTTACCAAGGGCCATCTGGCCGGTGCCAAGCACTTGCCGCTCAGCCAGATCCAGAGCAATAACCTGGGTCCAGTTGAAAAGCATCAAGATGCCCCCATCATAGTGGTGTGCGAGTCGGGGATGACCGCTGGTGGCGCAGGTCGCCAACTGAGCAAGGCCGGTTTCAAGCAGGTGTATGTGCTCAGCGGTGGCATGGCCCAGTGGCGTGCAGATAATCTGCCGGTGACCAAAAAACGCTGATTGAAGGGCCTGCGCCCACATATTTTCTTAAAAGGAATCAAACGAAATGGCTGACGAAATCAACAACCAGGAAGTACAACCGGAATTCCACATCCAGCGTGTTTACACCAAGGATGTCTCTTTCGAAGCCCCTAATACCCCGCACATCTTCCAGAAAGAGTGGCAGCCGGACGTCAAGCTGGACATGGACACCAAGACCAATATCCTGGCGGATGGCGTGTATGAGGTTGTGCTGACCCTGACCGTGACCTGCAAGCTGGAAACCGAAACGGCCTTCCTGTGCGAAGTACAGCAAGCCGGTATCTTCACCATAGGCAACCTGCCTGAGCCGCAACTGGCCCACTGCCTGGCAGCCTTCTGCCCGAACATCCTGTTCCCGTACGCCCGCGAAGCCGTGGCCAACATGGTGAGCAAGGGTTCCTTCCCGCAGCTGAACCTGGCACCGGTCAACTTCGATGCCCTGTTTGCCCAGCACATGGCGCAAGCACAGGCCCAGCAGGCGACAGCGGAAGCCTGATAATGGCTGACCAGATCGCTATCTCGGTCTTGGGGGCGGGGTCTTATGGCTCCGCCCTTGCCATTTCTCTGGCGCGCAACGGTCATCCGACCCTGCTGTGGGGTCACGACCCAGCCCATGTCGCCGAGCTGGAAAAAGAGCGCTGCAACAAGGCTTTTCTGCCGGATGTCCCTTTCCCTGCTGATCTGCAACTGACCGCCGATCTGCAGGCTGCGGTGCAAGCAGCTCCCGTGCTGCTGCTGGTGGTGCCGAGCCATGTGTTCGGTCAAGTGTTGGCTCAGGTCAAGCCCTTCCTGCGCCCCGATACCCGTATCGCCTGGGCCACCAAGGGGCTGGAACCAGACAGCGGCCGCCTGTTGCAAGATGTGGCACGTGAGGTGCTGGGTGAGGCGATCCCGCTGGCGGTGATCTCCGGCCCCACCTTTGCCAAGGAGTTGGCCGCCGGCCTGCCGACCGCCATCTCGGTGGCGTCGACTCACGATGACTTTGCTGATGATCTCTCGCTGTTGCTGCACTGCGGTCGCTCGTTCCGGGTCTATACCAATCCGGACTTCGTCGGTATGCAGCTCGGCGGCGCCGTCAAGAACGTCATCGCCATCGGTGCCGGTCTCTCCGACGGGCTGGGATTTGGCGCCAACGCCAGAACTGCGCTCATCACCCGGGGCTTGGTGGAGATGCAGCGTCTGGGAGCGGCCCTGGGTGCCGACGCCAAAACCTTCATGGGGATGGCTGGGCTCGGGGATCTGGTGCTCACCTGTACCGACAACCAGTCTCGCAACCGTCGCTTCGGTCTGGCCCTCGGGGCTGGCAAGAGCATGGATACCGCCATGGCCGAGATAGGTCAGGTGGTGGAAGGCTATCGCAACACCAAGGAGGTGCATCTGCTGGCGGCCCGTTGTGGCGTCGAGATGCCTATCTGCGAGCAGATCTTTCAGGTGCTCTATCAGGGCAAGAACCCGAAAGAGGCCGCCATCGCCCTGCTTAGCCGGGACAAGCGCGACGAATAAGCCATCCGCTGATGCTGGATAGCAAAAGGCCCCGCCAGATTGGCGGGGCCTTTTCATGTGTGGTCAGGGGGGATCAAGCTTGTCGGGTGATCGCCACGGGCATTCGATCAATAGTAGGAGTGATCGCCGCGCTGGTGCTCGGTGGCATCTTTGACGCCGTTGAGCTCGCCCGGGAATTTCTCCAGCAGCTGCTTCTCGATCCCCTCTTTCAGGGTGTAATCAACCATGGAGCAGCCGTTGCAACCGCCGCCAAACTGCAAAATGGCCAGCTTGTCTTCGGTCAGCTCAACCAGCGTGACCTTGCCACCGTGACCGGCCAGCATGGGGTTCACCTCGGACATCAGCACGTATTCTATGCGATCGATCAGCGGTGCATCGTCGTCCACCTTGCGCATTTTGGCATTGGGGGCTTTCAGCGTGAGCTGGGAGCCCATCTGATCGGTAACAAAGTCGATGGTGGCATCGACCAGGAAAGGGGTGCTCAGCGGATCGACCAGGCAGTCGAAGCCGCTGAAGGGCAGGTGTTGATCTTCCGGATCGACCGCGTCGGGTGGGCAATATGATACGCCGCACTCGGCATTCTGGGTTCCCGGATTGACCACAAACACCCGGATATTGGTGCCATCAGGCTGTTTTTCCAGCAGTTTACGGAAATGGGCCTGGGCGGTGTCGGAAATGCTGATCATCACTATCCTCATAAACCTGAGTGTACGACTAGGGTATTCATGATAACTCGCTTGGCAGTGCTTGGGTAGCATGCAGATGGTGCCGAGCATATGTCAAATATCCCTATGGCAGCCTGATGTGCCTGCGCTTGCGGGACAGATATCGAGTGTCATTTTATGTGTTTGAGCGTACGGCACATGGCCCACACGTCCACTTTTTCGATGCCGCTCTCGTGAAGCATGCGGGTGAGCTGACCCGCCGTCGCCCCCGTGGTCACCACATCGTCGAGCAGGACGACATGCCGATAGTGGTGAGGCTGGATGTGGAAGGCTCCGCGCAGATTCCGTCGCCGCTGAGCGGCACTGAGCCGGGTCTGCTGCGGAGTGGCTCGGATTCTGCGCAGCAGCCGGGTGTCGCAAGGGATGCCGGTGATCTCGCTGAGGGTGATGGCTATCTCTTCTGCCTGATTAAAGCCGCGCCACCACTGCCGCCACCAGTGCAGGGGAACCGGAATGATGGCTTCGGGGGGATCGTCTCTCTCCAGATGATCTGCCAGCAGACGGGCGAGCAGCGGTGCCAGCAGGATCTGGCCAGAATACTTCAACTGGGGAATGAGCATGGAGTAGGGGGGCTGGTAGTCGCCAATGACCTGCAACCGCTGCCAGGGCGGTGGCCTGCGCTGGCAGTGTCCGCAGACAGGTTCGGCTTCCCCGTCTGATTCCGGCAAGGGTGCCGCACACAATCTGCATTTGTGATAGGGCTGGTGGAGGGCCTGTTGGCACCAGCTGCAGAGCAGCGGCTGTTCATCGCAAGGCTGTTGGCAGAGCAGACAGTGGCCCTGCCAGTCGGCATGGTTGCCAAGGATCGGACTTGCTTTGGCGAGCAGTCGCTTTAACATGCTGACCCCAAGAGAATGAACAGGGATCTTGAGTCTAGATGAGCGTATCGGTAGAGCGATTTGGTCAGGGGCCCGACCTGGTGCTGTTGCACGGATGGGGCATGAATGGCGCAGTCTGGCATGGTATTGCCCAGCAGTTGGCGGCCCAGTATCGGATACATCTGGTGGACTTGCCCGGGTTTGGCAACAGTTCGCTGCTTGATGGGAGTGATTATTCCTTGCCCTGGCTGGCGGAGCAGGTCGCCGCTGTCTTGCCGCAGAAGTGCCATTTGCTCGGTTGGTCCCTCGGTGGTCTGGTGGCGAGCCAGTTGGCGCTAACCCAGCCTGAGCGATGCCTTTCGCTTATCACGGTAGCCAGCTCTCCCTGTTTCATGGCCCGTGACGACTGGCCGGGGATCGCCCCCAAGGTGCTGACCGGTTTCAATCAGATGCTGGCGGGGGATTTCAAGCAGACCATAGAACGATTCCTCGCTATCCAGGCCATGGGCAGCGAACATGCCCGGGATGATATCCGCCAGCTGCGCCACTGGTTGGCAGAGCGCCCGGCTCCCCAGCTTGCGGCGCTGGAGGCCGGACTCGGTTTGCTGGCGGAGGTCGACTTGCGCGATGAGCTGACCACGCTGAGCCTGCCCTGGTTGCGGGTCTATGGCCGGCTGGATTCGCTGGTGCCCAAGGCGGCCATACCGCTGCTGGACGAACGCTATCCGGCCAGTCACAGCCTGGTGCTGGAAAAGGCCTCGCACGCACCCTTTATTTCCCATCCGCAGCAGTTCGTTGAAATCATTCGACATTTTGTTGGTTGAAAAACAACCTATTTGCTTCATTAATCCTCTGGCGTGACGGATAATTAATCCAGCGTCAGAGGAGAGTCATCATGCGTATAGATTCTGCATTGAACAGCGGTGTACAAGGGTTTCAGCGAGCGGAACAGATTGCCGATAAGGCATCCAGCCAGATCGCTCGGCTCAACACCCCGAGCGGTGACCAGGTACAATTGCCTGATGAACTGGTCAACCTCAAGGTGGCCGAAATACAGGCCGGGGCGTCTGCCAAGGTGATCCAGACCGCCAGTGATGTTATGGGTACGCTGATCGATATCCGGGTGTGACATGAACATCAATGTCAGTCTGCCGACCATGATTCCTAATCAGCTGCAACCGCAGACGGAATCCGCACGCACTGACAATCGCCGTGCAGCCCTCATCCCCCAGACCCGCCAGAGCGAGGTATTTAATGCCGAGCCTGAAGTCGGCTCACAGAAAGACAAGTCCAAGGCCAGCCAGGCCAATCCCAACCAGAGTTTCCAGCAGACGCGGGAAGCTTCCCAGACCGGCAACCCGCAAACACCGGTTGATCACCGCGTCGTTGAGGCCACGGGGGAATACGGGCAGCGCAACAAGCAACAGCAGGATCCCAGGCAGCAGGAGCAGCAACAGAAGCAGGAGCTGCAGGTCAAGGCGCTGGTAGACAGGGATCAGGAGGTGCGAGCCCACGAGCAGGCCCATCAGGCTACCGGTGGTCAGTATGCCGGTAGTCCGACCTATCAGTTCTCGATGGGACCGGATGGCAAGCGCTACGCCACCGGCGGGGGCGTCTCCATTGATATCGGGACCATTTCCGGCGATCCCAGGGCTACCATCGCCAAGATGCAACAGGTACGTGCCGCCGCCCTGGCCCCGGCGGATCCTTCCGCACAGGATCTGAGCGTGGCCAGAAGTGCCGCCGCCAAGGAGGCCCATGCCCGCAAGGCGCTGCTTTCATCCGACCCAGATACCGCCCTGGCGGCCGATGGCAGCGCCAAGAGAGGTGTATTGAGCGGCTACATGGAGCAGCGCAATCAGGTCATTGCCCAGCGTTATCAACAGGCGGTCAAGCCTGCTGCACAACAGGGTGTCAGTCTGAACGTCTGAGTGCCGCGCTGCCTCTTCCCCCTGACTTTTCGTTCACGCCCCGGGTATTTGCATCTAATCTGAGGGTAATCCCATTCATCCTCACAGGAGTCGTCATGCACTTTGATGAAGTCAAACCGGAAGACTTTGCCATCTTCTCCCGCGTTCCCCCTTCTCACCTTCAGATGGAACAATTTTTGATGCAGCTTGGTGGTGGCGGAACTGAAGGCACTCATTTCAAGAAGAAGGTCTTGTTGGCGGCCGGTTGGAGTCATACCGGCGTGGTTTCCTATGGCAAGTACCCGCAGGAGGCCAGCAAGGCATTCAATCGACTGCGAGAGGTGCTGGCCCGGCATCAGGACTCTGACACTATTCTGGCCGCCCTCACTCAATGAGCCTGGGCCTCTTGCAAAAAAAGCCCCTTTCGGGGCTTTTTTCATTTCTTGGCGGTTTATTTCTTTGCTTTGGAGAGGGCTGCCGCGAAGGCGTTGCCCATGGCGCCGCCCACTGGCGTACTTGGTTGCGGCGCTGGTCTCGGCTTGGCACTGCCAGCATTCACGTTGCGGGATTCCGCAGGTTTGCGAGCCGGCTGTCCGGCTTTTTCGTCCAGTCGCATGGTCAGGCTGATCCGCTTGCGCGGGGCATCCACCTCCAGCACCTTGACCCTCACTATGTCACCTGCCTTGACCACCTCGCGGGGATCCTTGACGAAGCGATCGGTCAGGGAGGAGATATGCACCAGTCCATCCTGATGGACGCCGATATCGACGAAGGCGCCGAAGTTGGTGACGTTGGTGACCACCCCCTCCAATATCATCTCGGGCACCAGGTCGCTTATCTTCTCCACCCCCTCCTTGAAAGTGGCGGTCTTGAACTCGGGTCGCGGGTCGCGGCCCGGTTTATCCAGCTCACCTATGATGTCGGTGACAGTGGGTAGACCGAACTGCTCATCGGTGTAGTCGGCCGGCTTCAGGCTGCGCAGCAGACTGCCGTTGCCAAGCAGGCTGGTGACGGTCTGCTCCAGCTTGGCGAGGATCCGCTCTACCACCGGATAGGACTCCGGGTGCACCGCCGAGCTGTCGAGGGGGTTGCTGCCCCCGCGAATACGCAGGAAGCCTGCGCACTGCTCGAATGCCTTGGGGCCGAGTCGGCTCACCTTGAGCAACTGCTGGCGGTTCTGAAAGGCGCCGTGCTCGTCCCGATAGATGACGATATTCTGGGCCAGCGTCTGGGATAGACCTGAAACCCGATTCAGCAGGGCGACCGAGGCGGTATTCACATCGACCCCGACCGCGTTCACGCAATCCTCGACCACGGCATCCAGCCGGCGGGCCAGCTGGCTCTGGCCGACGTCGTGCTGATATTGGCCCACGCCGATACTCTTGGGATCTATCTTGACCAGTTCGGCCAGGGGATCCTGCAGGCGGCGGGCGATGGAGACGGCGCCACGGATCGAGACGTCGAGATCCGGGAACTCCAGGGAGGCAAGCTCGGAGGCGGAATAGACAGATGCCCCCGCTTCGCTCACTACTATCTTCTGTGCTTTGGCTGCGGGGTAGCGCTCGAACAGATCGCTGACCAGCCGGTCGGTCTCTCGCGAGGCGGTGCCGTTGCCGATACTGATGAGCTCGACCTTGTGCTTCTGGCACAGCTCGCTCAGGGTCTTGAGGCTTTGATCAATCTGGCGTTTCGGTTCGAACGGATAGATGGTGGCGTGATCGACCAGTTTGCCGGTGGCGTCGACCACGGCCACCTTGACCCCGGTGCGGATGCCCGGATCCAGCCCCATGGTGCAGCGCATGCCTGCCGGCGCTGCCATCAGCAGATCCTGGAGGTTCATGGCGAACACCTTGATGGCCTCGTCTTCTGCTGATTCGCGGATACGGCCGATCAGCTCGGTTTCCATCTGCAAGGAGAGCTTGATCTTCCAGGTCCAGCTCACCACCCCCTGCAGCCACTTGTCGGCCGGGCGGTTTTGCAGATTGAGCTTGAGGTGGTGGGCAATGATGCCTTCGCAGGGGCTGGAGCCCTCGTCGTCACCCGTGATCAGCGCCAGATTGAGGATGCCCTCGTTGCGACCGCGCAGCATGGCCAGCACACGGTGGGAAGGGGCCTTGTGCAGCGGCTCGTCGTGCTCGAAGTAGTCCTTGAACTTGGCTCCTTCCTGCTCCTTGCCAGCCACCATGCGGGCGCGAAGGGTGGCGTTGTGCCACAGGTAGTCACGTAGTTTTTCCAGCAGGTCGGCCTGCTCGGCGAAGCGCTCCATCAATATGTAGCGGGCGCCGTCGAGGGCGGTCTTGCTGTCGGTAATCCCCAGCTGGGTATTCAGGAAGGCGGTCGCCGCTTGTTCGGGATCCTTCATCGGATCGGTGAGTAGCAGGTTGGCCAGCGGTTCGAGCCCCGCTTCAATAGCCATCTGCCCCTTGGTGCGACGCTTGGGTTTGTAGGGGAGATAGAGATCTTCCAGCCGGGTCTTGCTGTCGGCACCCTTCAGCTCACGCGCCAATTCCGGGGTGAGTTTGCCCTGCTCCTCGATGGAGCGCAGGATCACCAGGCGGCGATCCTCCAGTTCACGCAGATAGCCGAGGCGGCTCTCCAGAGTGCGGAGCTGGCTGTCGTCCAGGCCACCGGTTACCTCTTTGCGATAACGGGCGATAAAGGGAACGGTCGAGCCTTCATCCAGCAGGCGCACGGCCGCCTGCACCTGTTCCGGACGGGCATTCAGCTCACCGGCAATCTGTCTCTCTATGATATGGCTGTGCATCTGGGATCTCTGTGGTCGCTTCTATCCAACTAGCCTGGGGGCTCGACTTGCTGCGGCCGGGTATGCCGCTCGTCAGCTTGTTGCTTCTCTACATCATTAGGGGGCCGCATGGTGTGGATTGAGCGTCGCCGAGACAGGCCCGCACCCAAGGCGCTAAATGTGAGCACTATATGAGGTCGGGCGGCGCTATGCCACCCCGGTGACATGCATGGCCGTCGGGCCGAATGGCAGGAGAGGAGGCGGACGGCCCGGATCCCCGTCATGGAGGCTCGTTACGTGGACGGGAAGGGGATCAGCCGTTATCCATGGTGGGGAAGCGAGGGCTTCCCGTCACTTCGGATAACTGATCTCGGTGACATACCAGCAGGCGTCACCGATTGGCGTAGGCACTATGGCCTCATCCCCTACCTCCTTCTTGAGCAAGGCGCGGGCCATGGGGGCGTCGATGGAGATGTAATCCTTGCGGCCAAAGATCTCGTCATAACCGACGATGCGAAAGCGCTTGGTCTCGCCCTCGTCGTTCTCCACCTCGACCCAGGCGCCGAAGAACACCTTGCCTTCCTGGGCGGGGGCATAATCGACGATCCCCAGCTCCTCGAGGCATTTGCGCAGGTAGCGCACCCGCCTGTCGATCTCCCGCAGCCGCTTCTTGTTGTACTGGTAGTCGGCATTCTCGCTGCGATCGCCCAGGCTGGCGGCCCAGGCCACCTTGCGGGTTGTCTCGGGGCGCTCTTCGCGCCATAGGAAATCGAGCTCTTCTTTCAGCTTGTTGTAGCCTTCGCGGGTGATCAGCTTGGTCTTCATGGATATCAAGTACCTGCGTCAATGTGGGCTGATGGGCCTCTTGTGGCTCGGCCGATCTTATCCGCTGTTGCTTCGCTGTCGAGCAAAACCTGTGTCGTCATGGGGGAGCGGAGCCTGCAGGCGTAGCATGAGGGCCACAAGGCGGCTGCCATGGGCAATAACCAGTAACATATTTATGCTTTGCCGTTGGGGGCCCGAGCCCTAGTATTGGCAACATATCGAGAGGAGAGGCAAGCAATGAGTCAGCAATACAAGGTTCTGGTCGTCGACGATGATTTGAAATTACGTTCCCTGTTGGAGCGCTATCTGACCGAACAGGGATTCGTGGTTCGTGGCGTTGCCAATGGTGAACAGGCCGATCGCCTGCTGACTCGTGAAAATTTCAGCCTGATGGTACTGGACTTGATGCTGCCGGGGGAGGATGGCCTCTCCATCTGTCGTCGCCTGCGCGAGGCTGGCAACCAGATCCCGGTGCTGATGCTCACCGCCAAGGGCGATGAGGTGGATCGCATCGTCGGGCTCGAGATGGGGGCCGACGACTATCTGCCCAAGCCGTTCAACCCGCGTGAATTGCTGGCGCGGATCCGCGCCGTGCTACGCCGTCATACAATCGAACTGCCCGGGGCTCCCTCGACCGCCGAGAAGATGGTGACCTTCGGCAACTATCAGCTCAAACTGGCGACGCGTGAACTCAGTCGTGATGGCGAGCCGGTGGCCCTGACCAGTGGCGAATTTGCGGTGCTCAAAGTGCTGGTCAGCCATCCCCGTGAGCCCCTTTCCCGCGACAAGCTGATGAACCTGGCCAGGGGCCGTGAATATACGGCGACCGAGCGCAGCATAGACGTGCAGGTTTCCCGTTTGCGCCGCCTGCTGGAGCAGGACCCGGCCCAACCCCGTTACTTGCAGACCGTCTGGGGTCTGGGTTACGTCTTCGTGCCGGACGGTGATGGCGCATGAAGAAAGTGAGCAGCATGTTTTCCCGCATGCTCTGGTTTCTGGCCGCTGTCCTGGTGGTCTATCAGTTTGTCTCCTATGCCACCTTCTACAACTATCTGCTGGCGCCGACCGTCAAGCAGATCAGCCACCTGTTGGCCAATCAGGTCAAACTCATCTTTCCGGTCGAAAGCAACCAGCTGGCGTTGAGCGAAGATGCCGAGGCGCTGGTCTATGTGGCGACCGGTAGCGACATCTATACCCAGACAGAGGCGGAGCAGCACGGGCTCAATGACTCCAAGCCCTACGCCTATCTGGAAGAGAGCATCAGCCGCGAGCTGGGGGGCAAGACCAAGGTGCGGGTCGAGATCCAGGATCACTACATCATCTGGATCCAGCCGCCCCAGGCCAATCGGGTGTGGGTTCGCATCCCGCTGACCGAGATCGAGGATGATGACATAGAGCCGCTGCTCCTCTACATGAGTGTGTTGCTGGTGGTGACCCTGTTCGCGGCCTGGCGCTTTGCCCGCCAGCTGGTGCGTCCGCTGGAGGATCTGGAGGCCGGTGCCGTGGCCGTGGCCCGTGGCAACTTCCCCGATGCACTGGGAGAGCTGGGCTCGCGGGAGGTTCGCCGATTGACCCGCACCTTCAACCACATGTCGAGCTCGATCAAGGGGTTGATCGAGGAACGCAATCTGATGATGGCCGGGGTCTCCCACGATCTGCGCACCCCGTTGACCCGCATCCGGCTGGCGACCGAAATGATGTCTTCCGGGGATGAGTATCTCAAGGAGAGCATCAATGCGGACATTGACGAGTCCAACGGCATCATAGATCAGTTCATCGACTACATTCGGCCGGACGAGGGGCTGGATACCCAGCAAATCGACCTGACCCAGCTGATCCACGACGTGCTGTTGGTGCAGACCGATCAGGGGCTGGAGGTGGATCTCGAATTGCCGGAAGAGGCGGTGCGTGTGGCCTGCAATCCCATCAGCATCCGGCGCATCCTCAACAACTTGTCTGGTAACTCGTTGCGCTATGGTGCGAGCTGTTTGCAGGCCGAGCTAAAGGATGATGGCCACTGGGTGCGGCTACGGCTGTCAGACAATGGCCCCGGCATTCCGGAGCAGGACTACAACCGGGTGCTCAAGCCGTTTACCCAGGGCAACGAGGCCCGCACCGGCAGTGGCAGCGGCCTGGGGTTGGCCATAGTTGCCAAGATTGTCTCCCAGCACCATGGCACCATACGGCTGGGGCGCTCAGAACTGGGGGGCTTGCTGGTGGAGATCAGGCTACCCAAGAACCAGCCACTGGAGTGGATGGATTGAGAGAAGGGCGTATCCATGGATACGCCCTTTTGCATTGTCAGGCTTGCGGCTCGGCGCTCTTGCGGTAGCGCTTGCCGTATTTGAGCTGCTGGATTAGAAGGGCGGCCACGATCAGCCCAAGCCCTATTGGGGTGGCCGGGTGTATGGTTTCGCCAATGAGCAGGTTGAGCAGCACCAGGGAGGCAAATGGCGAGATGAAGATGAGGTTGCTGATGGGGGCTGTGTTGGTGGCGTGGCGTAGGGCCATCAGCCAGAGCACGAAGCCGAAGCCCATCTCGAAGACCCACATAGATGGCGCCGACCCAGCCCTGCCAGGCGGTCATGGCAAAATCGGAGAGCAGCCAGGTCGCCGCGATGATGAAAGGAAGACTGATGATGAAGCCGATCAGCAGACTGACGATGGGGTCCCCCTGATTGCGGGTGTTGAGGATCCAGTAACTGGCCCAGATAAGGGTCGATACCAGCGCCAGCGTCACCCCGAGCGGGCTGTCGAATTGCAGACCGAGCACATCTCCCCGGGTAGCGATCACCAGGGCGCCGAAGTAGCCCAGTACTATTGCGACCCCGTCGCGGCGGCGCAGCTTCTGGCCGAGAAAGGGAACGGCCAGCAGACTGAGGGTGATGGCCCAGGTGTAGTTGAGGGTCTGCGCCTGCTGCGCGGGCAGCAGGTCATAGGCCTTGAACAGCAACAGGTAATAGAGGAAGGGATTCAATACCCCCAGCGCCAGATAGTAGAAGGGGCGAGCCTTGAGGTAACTCAGCAGCAGCGCCAGCTTGCCCTGTTTGGCTACGATAGCGCCGAGAGTCAGGGTCGAGGTGAAGGCGGCAACAAGCAGCAATTGCACAGGTTCGAAGTAGGCGAGGGAAATCTTGAAGGCGGTGGCAACCGTCGACCAGAGGGCAACGGCGCAGAGTCCATACTGATAGGCTTTCTTTTGATCTTTGAGCATTGGATGTCGTTCCACTGACGGAGGGAGGCGCAGAGTCTACCAGCCTGTTTGTAAGATTGTCGTTACCCCCGATTGGCAGGAAATGGTGTCACCGCCGGCGAGATCCATCTGTCACATAAAACTGCGCACAATCTGTTCGTTCTCCCTTGCGAAAATTTGAAAAATCCGTATAATCCCCTCCGCTTACCCATGAGGTAAGCCAGACGATATGTCTGCTGCTGAGTTCCTCGTTTACGAGAGCCAGCCATACAGTCCTCCCGATATGGGGGGAAACGTGAAAAATCACACCTCTGGCGGGATAACTCCCGGTCGGGCGGTGTTGGTTTATGTTCTTTTATCTATTGGAGCTCTGTCAATGCAGAACCAAAGAATCCGTATCCGCCTGAAGGCTTTTGATCATCGCCTGATTGATCAATCCACTGCGGAAATCGTTGAAACTGCAAAGCGCACCGGCGCGCAGGTTCGCGGTCCTATTCCGCTGCCGACTCGCAAAGAGCGCTTCACCGTCCTGATCTCCCCGCACGTCAACAAAGATGCGCGTGATCAGTACGAGATCCGCACTCACAAGCGTCTGGTAGACATCGTTGAGCCGACTGACAAGACCGTGGACGCTCTGATGCGTCTGGATCTGGCAGCCGGTGTAGACGTCCAGATCAGCCTGGGTTAATTACGGAAAGAGGTTGATAACAATGACAATCGGTCTTGTAGGTCGCAAAGTGGGTATGACTCGCATCTTCACTGAAGATGGCGTTTCTATCCCGGTGACTGTTATCGAAGTTGAAGCTAACCGTGTAACTCAGGTCAAATCTGTAGAAACCGACGGCTACAACGCTATTCAGGTTACCACTGGCGCCAAGAAAGCCAGCCGTGTGACCAAGCCGGAAGCTGGCCACTTCGCCAAAGCTGGTGTAGAAGCCGGTCGCGGTCTGTGGGAATTCCGCCTGAACAACGGTGAAGCTTTCACTGTTGGTAGCGAGCTGAAAGTAGATCTTCTCGCTGACGTTAAGCTGGTAGACGTTACTGGCACATCCAAGGGTAAAGGTTTTGCTGGTACTGTTAAGCGCCACAACTTCCGCACCCAGGATATGACCCACGGTAACTCCTTGTCTCACCGCGCTCCGGGTTCTATCGGTCAGAACCAGACTCCGGGTCGTGTATTCAAGGGCAAAAAGATGGCTGGTCACATGGGTGCTGAGCGTGTAACGACTCAGAACCTGGAACTGGTTCGTGTTGACGCTGAACGTAACCTGCTGCTCATCAAAGGTGCAGTCCCAGGTGCAACCAACGGCAACGTGATCGTCAAACCTGCCGTCAAAGCGTAACGTCTGAGGAGATAGTAATGGAATTGGTAATGAAAGACGCCAAGAGCGCTCTTGAAGTTTCCGAGACTACCTTCGGGCGCGAATTCAACGAAGCTCTGGTTCACCAGGTCGTCGTTGCATATGCCGCAGGTGCCCGTCAGGGTACTCGCGCGCAGCTGACTCGCTCTGAAGTGTCTGGTGGCGGCAAAAAGCCGTGGCGTCAGAAGGGTACTGGTCGTGCCCGTGCTGGCTCCATCCGTTCGCCCATTTGGCGTTCCGGTGGTGTGACTTTTGCTGCTAAGCCGCAAGATCACAGCCAAAAAGTAAACAAGAAGATGTACCGCGGCGCTATCCGTAGCATCCTGTCCGAACTGGTACGTCAAGAGCGCCTGATCGTTGTCGAGAAATTCGGCATCGAAGCGCCGAAGACCAAAGAACTGATCGCCAAGCTGAAAGAGATGGAACTGACTGACGTTCTGATCGTGACAGCTGAAGTCGATGAGAACCTGTTCCTGGCTGCTCGCAACCTGTACAAAGTTGACGTGCGTGATGTTGCCGGTATCGACCCGGTCAGCCTGATCGCTTTCGACAAGGTTCTGATGACTGCTGATGCAGTTAAGCAAATCGAGGAGATGCTGGCATGATCCGCGAAGAGCGTCTGTTGAAAGTTCTGAAGGCTCCGCATATCTCTGAAAAGAGCACCATGGTCGCCGAGAAGCAGAACACTATCGTGTTCAAAATTGCTGTCGACGCCACCAAGGCGGAAGTCAAAGCTGCAGTTGCGAAACTGTTCGAGGTCGAAGTTGAGACCGTCCGTACCCTGAACATGAAGGGTAAAACCAAGCGCGCAGGTGCACGCGTAGGCCGTCGTTCCGATTGGAAAAAGGCTTATGTGACCCTGAAAGCTGGTCAGGACATCGACTTCATGGGCGCAGCCGAGTAAGAGGAGTTCTGAAAAATGGCAATCGTTAAGTGCAAGCCTACTTCTCCGGGCCGCCGCCACGTCGTTAAGATCGTCAATCAAGAGCTGTACAAGGGTAAGCCCTTTGCCGCTCTGCTGGACAGCAAGAGCAAGTCCGGTGGTCGTAACAACAACGGTCGTATCACTACCCGTCATATCGGTGGTGGTCACAAGCAGCATTACCGTATCGTCGACTTCAAGCGCGACAAAGACGGTATCCCGGCCAAAGTAGAGCGCCTGGAATACGATCCTAACCGTACCGCTAACATCGCTCTGGTGTTGTATGCAGACGGTGAGCGTCGTTACATCCTGGCTCCGAAAGGTCTGAAAGCTGGTGACGCTATCGCTTCTGGTGCTGATGCCGCAATCAAGGTAGGTAACGCCCTGCCGATGCGCAACATCCCGGTCGGTTCGACTGTTCACGCCGTTGAGATGAAACCTGGTAAAGGTGCCCAGCTGGCTCGTTCCGCTGGTACTTTCATCCAGATCCTGGCTCGTGAAGGTAACTATGTAACTCTGCGTCTGCGTTCCGGCGAAGTACGTAAAGTTCTGGCCGAGTGCCGCGCCACCATCGGTGAAGTCGGTAACTCCGAGCACATGTTGCGTCAACTGGGTAAAGCCGGTGCCAACCGCTGGCGTGGTATTCGTCCGACCGTTCGCGGTATGGCGATGAACCCGGTCGACCACCCGCACGGTGGTGGTGAGGGTCGTAACAAGGGCATGCAGCCTGTGTCCCCATGGGGCCAGAAGGCTAAAGGCTTCAAGACCCGTAAGAACAAGCGTACCGACAAGTACATCGTACGTCGTCGTAACAAGTAATTGTTAACATAGAGGAATCACCATGCCACGTTCTCTCAAGAAGGGTCCATTTATTGACCTGCACTTGCTGAAGAAGGTAGAGAAAGCGGTGGAAAGCGGGGATAAAAAGCCGGTTAAGACCTGGTCCCGTCGTTCAATGATCATCCCGAACATGATCGGTTTGACCATCGCTGTCCATAATGGTCGTCAGCACGTTCCGGTTTTCGTTACCGAAGAAATGATCGGTCACAAACTGGGTGAATTCGCACCGACTCGTACTTATCGCGGCCATGCTGCTGATAAGAAGGCTAAGAAGCGCTAAGGGATAAATGATGGAAGCTATCGCTAAACACCGTTATGCCCGTACTTCTGCCCAGAAAGCTCGTCTGGTAGCCGATCAAGTACGTGGTCTGTCCGTAGACAAGGCTCTGAATCTCCTGACCTTCAGCCCGAAAAAGGCTGCTGTGCTGGTTAAGAAAGTGCTGGAATCTGCCATTGCAAACGCTGAGCACAACGAAGGCGCCGACATCGACGCCCTGCGTGTTGCTACTATCATGGTCGACGAAGGTCCCTCCATGAAGCGCATCCGTCCGCGTGCCAAAGGTCGTGCGGATCGTATCCTCAAGCGTACCGCTCACATCACTGTAGTGGTATCCGACGCTAAGGCTGGGAGATAAGCAATGGGTCAGAAAGTACATCCTAATGGCATTCGCCTGGGTATTACCAAGCCTTGGAATTCTACCTGGTTCGCGAACACCAAAGACTTCGCTGACAACCTGTACAGCGATTTTCAAGTACGCCAGTTCCTGACCAAGGAACTGAAAAATGCGTCCTTGTCCAAGATCACCATCGAGCGTCCGGCCAAGAGCATCCGTGTGACCATTCACACCGCTCGTCCGGGTGTTGTGATCGGTAAGAAAGGCGAAGACGTTGAGAAACTGCGCAAAGCTGTAGCCGCGATTGCCGGCGTGCCTGCTCAGATCAACATTTCCGAAGTCCGTAAGCCGGAGCTGGATGGCAAGCTTGTTGCCGACAGCATCACTTCCCAGCTGGAACGTCGCGTTATGTTCCGTCGTGCTATGAAGCGCGCCGTACAAAACGCAATGCGCCTGGGTGCCAAGGGCATCAAAGTGGAAGTGTCTGGTCGTCTGGGCGGTGCTGAAATCGCGCGTACCGAATGGTACCGTGAAGGTCGTGTGCCTTTGCACACCCTGCGTGCCGACATCGACTACGCAACTTCTGAAGCCCACACCACTTACGGTGTGATCGGCGTTAAAGTTTGGATCTTCAAGGGCGAAGTTCTGGGTGGTCTGGCTGCAGTTAATGCTGCCGCTGCTCAAGAGCAAGCTCCTGCAAAGCCCAAGCGCGATAACAAACGCCGCGGTAAGTAAGGAGATTCGGTAAATGTTGCAACCTAAGCGTACTAAATTCCGCAAGACCCACAAGGGTCGTAACCGCGGTCTGGCCACCTCTGGTAACGAAGTATCCTTCGGTACCTTTGGCCTGAAGGCGACATCTCGTGGCCAACTGACTGCTCGTCAAATCGAAGCAGCCCGTCGTGCCATGACCCGTCACGTTAAGCGTCAAGGTAAGATCTGGATCCGCGTATTCCCGGACAAGCCCATCACCGAAAAGCCCCTCGAAGTTCGTATGGGTAAAGGTAAGGGTAACGTGGAATATTGGGTTTGCCCGATCCAGCCTGGCAAGGTTCTGTACGAGATGGACGGTGTACCTGAGGCTCTGGCGCGTGAAGCGTTTGCCCTGGCCGCAGCTAAGCTGTCTGTTCAGACCACTTTCGTAATTAAGACGGTGATGTGATGAAAGCCCAAGATCTGCGTCAAAAGAGCGTCGATGAACTGAACCAGGAGCTGCTGGGCCTGCTGCGTGAGCAATTCAACATGCGCATGCAAGCGTCCACCGGCCAGCTGGCTCAGACTCACACTCTGAAACAAGTGCGTCGTGACGTCGCACGTATCAAGACTGTACTGACTGAGAAGGCAGGTGCGTAATGACTGACAAGATCCGTACTCTGCAAGGTCGTGTAATCAGCGACAAGATGGAGAAATCCATCACTGTTGCTATCGAGCGCAAGGTAAAGCACCCGATCTACGGTAAGATCATCAAGCGCACTACCAAGCTGCACGTACATGATGAGAACAACGAGTGTAAAGCTGGCGATCTCGTGGAAATCCGCGAGTGCCGCCCGCTGTCCAAGACCAAGTCCTGGACCCTGGTTGCAATCTTAGAAAAGGCCTAATCGGTACTTTTTAGCCCAAACGGCCCCTTAGCGGGGCCGTTTGTTTTTTAGGCTACCTTTTCTAAAAATCCTGTGTTATAGTTTCGCGCCTTTTGAAGGCAGCCAGATCCCGAGAGGGATAAGAAGTAAACAAAGCGGAGCACTAAAATGATCCAGATGCAAAGTATGCTGGGCGTAGCCGACAACTCCGGCGCTCGCAGTGTAATGTGTATTAAGGTTCTGGGTGGCTCGCACCGCCGTTACGCCGGCATCGGCGACATCATCAAAGTTTCCATCAAGGAAGCCATTCCTCGCGGTAAAGTGAAGAAAGGTGATGTATATAATGCGGTGGTCGTACGCACCCGTAAAGGCGTTCGTCGTCCGGACGGCTCAGTCATCCGTTTCGACAACAATGCGGCTGTTTTGCTTAACGGCAACCAACAGCCAATCGGTACTCGTATTTTTGGCCCGGTGACCCGTGAACTGCGTAATGAGAAGTTCATGAAGATTGTGTCCCTGGCACCCGAAGTACTGTAAGGAGTCGAACGATGGCAGCTAAAATCCGTCGCGAAGACGAAGTGATTGTTCTTACCGGCAAAGACAAGGGCAAGCGTGGCAAAGTCACTCAAGTCCTGGTAAGCGAAGGTAAGGTATACGTTGAAGGCATCAACTTGGTGAAGAAACACCAAAAGCCGGTACCCGCACTGGGTCAGGCTGGCGGTATCATCAGCAAAGAAGCCCCAATGGACGTTTCTAACGTAGCGCTGTTCAACTCTGCCGCTGGCAAGGCTGATCGCGTTGGTTTCCGGATTGAAGACGGCAAAAAAGTTCGTTTCTTCAAATCCACCGGCGAACTTGTGAAGTAATTGGAGTTTAACGATGGCGAAACTGCATGATTACTACAAATCCGATGTAGTAAATGAACTGGCCAAACAGTTCGGTTACAAGACTATCATGCAAGTCCCTCGGATCGAGAAAATCACCCTGAACATGGGTGTTGGTGAAGCTATCTCTGACAAAAAGCTGTTGGAAAATGCCGCTGCCGATATGGCTGCCATTTCCGGTCAGAAGCCGCTGATCACCAAAGCTCGCAAATCTGTTGCGGGCTTCAAGATTCGTGAAGGCTACCCGATAGGTTGTAAAGTAACCCTGCGTGGCGAGCGTATGTGGGAGTTCCTGGAACGGCTGATTTGCATCTCCGTACCGCGTATCCGTGACTTCCGTGGCCTGAATGCTAAAGCGTTCGACGGTCGTGGTAACTACTCCATGGGCGTGCGTGAGCAAATCATCTTCCCGGAAATCGACTATGACAAAGTCGATCGCGTTCGTGGTCTGGATATCACCATCACCACTTCCGCGAATACCGATGAAGAAGGCCGTGCTCTGCTGGCTGCCTTTAACTTCCCATTCCGCAAGTAAGGTTAGGGTTATGGCTAAAACATCCATGAAAGCACGTGAAGCAAAGCGTGCGAAGCTGGTAGCCAAGTTCGCTACTAAGCGAACCGAGCTGAAAGCTATCATCGTTGATATGAACGCTTCTGAAGAAGCGCGTTGGGATGCTGTCTTGCAACTGCAACAGCTGCCCCGTGATTCCAGTCCGTCCCGCCAGCGTAACCGTTGCAATATTACTGGTCGTCCGCACGGTTTCCTGCGCAAGTTTGGCCTGTCTCGCATCAAGGTGCGTGAGCATGCCATGAAGGGCGAAATTCCAGGCCTCACAAAGGCCTCTTGGTAAGAATCTCGGGAGTTAGACTATGAGCATGCAAGATCCGATCGCGGACATGCTGACCCGCATCCGTAACGGTCAGGCGGCGAGCAAAGTTGCGGTTTCCATGCCTTCTTCCAAGCTGAAAGTGGCAATCGCCAAAGTGCTGAAAGAAGAAGGTTACATCGCTGGCTACTCCGTAGCGGGTGATGTGAAGCCGGAACTGGAAATTGAATTGAAATATTTCCAGGGCAAGCCGGTTGTAGAACTGATCCAACGCGTGAGCCGTCCCGGCCTGCGTATTTACAAGCGCACTACTGATCTGCCGAAAGTTATGGGCGGTCTCGGTGTTGCTATCGTGTCCACGTCTAAAGGTGTGATGACCGACCGTGCTGCCCGCAAGGCAAGCATGGGCGGTGAGATCATCTGCTACGTCGCTTAATAGGAGGTCGGAAATGTCTCGCGTTGCTAAGGCACCCGTCACTATTCCTGCTGGCGTAGAGGTGACTCTGAACGGTCAGGAACTGTCCATCAAAGGTGGTAAAGGTTCTCTGGTTCGTTCCATCCACGCCGGTGTAGAAGTGACCAAAGAAGACAATGTACTGAAGTTCGCCCCGCGCGACGGCATCGCTGGTGCTGACGCTCAGGCCGGTACTGCACGTGCATTGGCTAACAACATGGTAATCGGTGTTACCCAAGGCTTCGAGCGTAAGCTGCAGCTGGTTGGTGTAGGTTACAAAGCCTCCATCAAGGGCAATGCTGTCGCGCTGGCCCTGGGCTTCTCTCACCCGGTAGAGCATGCGCTGCCGGCTGGTGTCACCGCTGAATGCCCGACCGCTACAGAGATCGTTCTGCGTGGTGTGGACAAGCAGCTGGTTGGCCAAGTCGCCGCCGATATCCGTTCTTACCGCGCTCCGGAGCCCTACAAGGGCAAGGGTGTACGCTATGCCAACGAGCAAGTGCGTACTAAAGAAGCTAAGAAGAAGTAAGGTAACACTATGGACAAGAAAGCAGCTCGTCTCCGTCGTGCTACTCGTGCTCGGAAGAAGATGCAGGAACTGGGAGCTACCCGTCTGGTTGTTCACCGTACCCCGCGTCATATCTACGCGCAGGTTATCGCAGCCAACGGTTCCGAAGTTCTGGCCTCTGCTTCTACAGTAGAGAAAGCCATCAGTGAAGGGCTCAAACACTCCGGTAATGCTGATGCAGCTACCGCAGTGGGTAAAGCAATCGCTGAGCGTGCTATTGCCAAAGGCGTTCAGAACGTATCTTTCGATCGTTCCGGTTTCAAGTATCACGGTCGTGTAGCCGCTCTGGCTACCGCTGCTCGTGACGCTGGTCTTCAGTTCTAAGCTAGGAGTCGAAGATGGCTAAAGTCGAATCTCAAGCCGGCGAACTGCAAGAAAAGCTGATTGCAGTAAACCGTGTTTCGAAAACTGTTAAAGGTGGTCGTATCATGTCCTTCACCGCGTTGACCGTGGTGGGTGATGGTAACGGCCGTGTAGGTTACGGTTACGGTAAGGCCCGTGAAGTTCCGGCCGCTATTCAAAAAGCGATGGAACAGGCTAAACGTAACCTGAGCAAGGTAGAACTGAACAATGGCACCCTGCACCACCCGGTGCGTGGCGTTCACTCCGGTTCCTCCGTGTTCATGAAGCCGGCCTCACAAGGTACTGGTATCATTGCAGGCGGCGCCATGCGTGCTGTTCTGGAAGTTGCTGGTATCCACAACGTGCTGGCCAAGACCTACGGTTCCACCAACCCAATCAACGTTGTTCGCGCAACTGTAGACGCTCTGGTACAGGGTCAATCCCCGGCCCAGATCGCTGCCAAGCGTGGTCTGCGCGTTGAAGAAATTCTGGGGTAATGCGACATGGCTAACACTGTAAAAGTAACTCAAACTCGCAGCTCTATCGGCCGTCTGCCAAAGCACAAGGCGACTCTGCGTGGTCTGGGTCTGCGTCGCATTGGTCACACCGTTGAGCTGGAAGATACTCCCTGCGTACGCGGTATGATCAACCAGGTTTATTACATGGTTAAGGTGGAGGGCTAAGCATGCGTCTGAATACTCTGTCTCCGGCCGCTGGTTCCAAGCCTGAAAAACAACGTCGTGGCCGTGGTATCGGCTCCGGCTTGGGCAAGACTGGTGGTCGTGGTGTGAAAGGTCAAACCTCTCGTTCCGGTGGCGGTAAAGTCCGCGCTGGTTTCGAAGGCGGCCAGATGCCTTTGAAAATCCGTCTGCCGAAGTTCGGTTTCTTCTCTCGCAAATCTTTGGTGTCTGCCGAAGTGCGTCTGAACGAAATCGCCATGGTAGAAGGTGATGTGGTCGATCTGAGCACTCTGAAGCAAGCCGGTGTTGTTACTAAGAACATCGTTTTCGCTAAAGTTGTTCTGTCTGGCAACATTGACCGTGCTGTGACCGTTCGTGGTGTGTCCGTCACCAAAGGTGCACGTGCAGCCATCGAGGCCGCTGGCGGTAAAATCGAGGAATAATCAGTACAATGGCTAAGAAACCAGGATTGGATGTTAAAGCACAGGGTGGTCTGAGTGAACTGAAGAGCCGTCTGCTCTTCGTTCTCGGGGCGATTATCGTTTTCCGTGCAGGCTCTTATGTGCCGATTCCTGGTATTGACGCCGCCGTACTGGCCGAGTTGTTCCAACAACAGAAGGGCACCATCATTGAGATGTTTAACATGTTCAGTGGTGGTGCACTCTCGCGTGCTTCTATTCTTGCGCTGGGGATCATGCCGTACATTTCGGCATCGATCATTATCCAGCTACTGACTGTGGTTCACCCCGCTCTTGCTGAACTCAAGAAAGAAGGTGAATCCGGCCGTCGCAAGATTAGCCAATATACCCGTTGGGGCACGCTGGTTTTGGGAACTTTCCAGGCCATTGGTATTGCAACCGGTCTGCCGAATATGATGCAGGGACTCGTGACTCATCCGGGTTTGGGCTTCTATTTCACGGCCGTTGTGAGTCTGGTCACCGGTACCATGTTTTTGATGTGGTTGGGTGAACAGATTACCGAGCGTGGGATCGGTAATGGTATCTCGTTGATTATTTTCACGGGTATCGTTGCTGGTTTGCCGCATGCCATTGGTGCTACGGCCGAACAGGCACGTCAAGGGGAATTGCACATCCTGCTGTTGTTGTTGCTGGGCTTGATTGTTTTCGCAGTGACTTACTTTGTGGTGTTCGTGGAACGTGGTCAGCGTCGTATCGTCGTTAACTACGCCAAGCGTCAACAAGGCCGCCAGGTATTTGCCGCGCAAAGCACACACCTGCCGTTGAAAGTGAATATGGCCGGTGTGATTCCTGCGATTTTCGCATCCAGCATCATCCTTTTCCCAGGGACCATTACCTCTTGGTTTGGTCAGGGCGACGGCAAGATCGCTGATATCCTGCAACAGGTCTCTATGGTCCTGCAGCCGGGTCAGCCCTTGTATGAGATGTTGTATGCAGCAGCCATTATCTTCTTCTGTTTCTTCTATACCGCGCTGGTGTTCAACCCCCGCGAGACAGCAGACAACCTGAAGAAGAGTGGAGCCTTTATCCCGGGGATCCGCCCGGGCGAGCAGACAGCACGTTACATCGATAAGGTTATGACTCGCCTGACATTGGCAGGTGCGCTCTATATAACCTTTATCTGTCTGGTACCCCAGTTCTTGATGACTGCTTGGAACGTACAGTTCTACTTCGGTGGCACTTCGCTGCTGATTATCGTGGTAGTTATCATGGACTTCATGGCTCAGGTACAAACCCATATGATGTCTCATCAATATGGCGACGTCCTGAGGAAGGCCAACCTGAAGGGCTACGGCCGCTAAAGGTCGGCGTAGTTACGGAGTTAAGCAATGAAAGTTCGTGCTTCCGTTAAGGCAATCTGCCGTAACTGCAAAATCATCAAGCGTCACGGTGTGGTGCGTGTGATTTGCAGCGAGCCAAAGCATAAACAGCGCCAAGGCTAATTTTTTACGGTTAGTACTTGCAACAAATAGTTGTGCTGGCTAATATAGCCAGCCAACTTTTGTTGTGTATTGGTTGACCGCCACGTATCCGCTCACGGGCTTTGTGGTGGTCGTAATCTACTATATGTAGGAGTGAATAGTGGCCCGTATCGCTGGCATTAACATTCCTGACCATAAGCATGCAGTCATTGCGTTGACTGCGATTTATGGCGTCGGTCGTACCCGCTCCAAGGCCATCTGTGCCGCAGCCGGTATCGCTGAGAATGTGAAAATTAAAGACCTGGACGAAGCTCAGATTGAGAGTCTGCGTGAACAAGTAGGTAAATTCACCGTTGAAGGTGACCTGCGTCGTCAGATTTCCATGAACATCAAGCGATTGATGGATCTGGGTTGCTACCGTGGTTTGCGTCACCGTCGTAGCCTGCCTGTTCGTGGTCAACGTACCAAGACCAACGCTCGTACCCGTAAGGGTCCGCGCAAGGCTATCAAGAAGTAACGGGAAGGTAGAAAATGGCTAAAACTCCGACTCGTGCTCGCAAGCGCGTTAAAAAGCAAGTGAGCGACGGTATTGCGCACGTTCATGCATCTTTCAACAACACAATCGTGACCATTACTGACCGTCAGGGCAATGCTCTGTCATGGGCTACCTCCGGTGGTTCAGGTTTCCGTGGTTCCCGTAAGTCCACTCCGTTTGCTGCCCAGGTAGCTGCTGAGCGTGCTGGTGAGATCGCCAAAGAATACGGCGTGAAGAACCTGGAAGTCATGGTCAAAGGTCCGGGTCCCGGTCGTGAGTCTTCCATCCGCGCTCTGAACGCGGCTGGTTTCCGCATCACTAATATTACTGATGTGACTCCGATCCCGCACAACGGTTGTCGTCCTCCCAAGAAGCGCCGCGTATAACGCTGTAGCTACTTGGTCTAGGATTGTTGGAGAAAGAAGATGGCAAGATATATCGGTCCTAAGCTTAAGCTTAGCCGTCGTGAGGGCACCGACCTCTTCCTGAAGTCTGGTGTTCGTGCGATTGATTCTAAGTGCAAGATTGACACCGCCCCTGGTCAGCACGGTGCGCGTAAAGCGCGTCTGTCCGACTACGGTGTTCAGCTGCGCGAGAAACAAAAAGTTCGTCGTATCTACGGCGTATTGGAAAAACAGTTCCGCAACTACTACCGCGACGCTGCCCGTCAAAAGGGTAACACCGGTGAAAACCTGTTGCAGCTGCTGGAAGGTCGTTTGGACAACGTTGTTTACCGTATGGGCTTCGGCGCCACCCGTGCTGAATCTCGTCAGCTGGTGAGCCACAAAGCCATCATGGTAAACGGTCGCGTTGTGAACATTCCTTCTTTCCAGGTTTCCCCTGAGGACGTGATCTGCATTCGTGAGAAGGCTAAGAAGCAAGCGCGTATCAAAGCTTCCCTGGAAGTTGCTGGTCAGCGTGAGAAGCCGACTTGGGTAGAGGTTGATGCCGCTAAAATGGAAGGTGCTTTCAAGCGTCTGCCAGAGCGTTCCGACCTGTCTGCCGACATTAACGAACAGCTGATCGTCGAGCTTTACTCCAAGTAAAGCTAGCTTCTAAAGAGAGGACACAATGCTGGGTTCTGTAACAGATTTTCTTAAACCGCGGCTAGTTGACATCGAGCAAGTTAGCCCGACTCATGCGAAAGTGACTCTTGAGCCACTTGAGCGTGGCTTTGGTCACACGCTGGGCAATGCTCTGCGTCGTATTTTGCTGTCATCTATGCCCGGTTGTGCAGTTACTGAAGTCGAAATTGACGGGGTACTGCATGAGTACAGCAGCAAAGAAGGTGTACAGGAAGACATTCTTGAAATCCTGCTCAACCTGAAAGGTATCGCTGTAAAGCTGGAAGGCAAGGACGAGGTAACTCTGTCCCTGACCAAGTCTGGAACAGGCCCCGTTACCGCTGGTGATATCACTCACGGTGATGAAGTCGAGATCGTAAACCCGGAGCACGTAATCTGCCACCTGACTGGTGCCAATGCTGAAATCAGCATGCGCCTGAAAGTTCAGCGCGGTCGTGGTTATGTGCCTGCTTCTGCTCGTGTTCACAACGATGATGAAGAGCGTCCGATTGGTCGCTTGCTGCTGGACTCCGCGTTCAGCCCCATCGTTCGTATTGCCTACAATGTTGAGGCAGCACGTGTGGAACAGCGTACCGACTTGGACAAGCTGGTCATCGACATGGAGACCAATGGTACTCTGGATCCTGAAGAAGCCATCCGTCGTTCAGCCACTATTCTGGCCGAACAACTGGAAGCTTTCGTGGATCTGCGCGATGTCAGCGTGCCCGAGAAGAAAGAAGAGAAACCCGAGTTTGATCCGATTCTGCTGCGTCCTGTCGATGATTTGGAGCTGACAGTTCGTTCTGCGAACTGTCTGAAGGCAGAAGCTATCCACTATATTGGTGATCTGGTACAGCGTACCGAAGTTGAGTTGCTTAAGACTCCTAACCTCGGTAAGAAGTCCCTGACTGAGATCAAGGACGTGTTGGCCTCCCGTGGTCTGTCTCTTGGCATGCGCCTCGAGAATTGGCCGCCCGCCAGCATCGCTGACGAGTAATCCAGATTACGGGTTTCACAGATTTAGTTAGAAGGATAAGGTCATGCGCCATCGTTTGAGTGGTCGTCAACTGAACCGGAACAGCAGCCATCGTCAGGCTATGTTCCGCAACATGGCCAGCTCCCTGGTTCGTCATGAGATCATCAAGACGACTCTGCCTAAGGCAAAAGAGCTGCGTCGTGTAGTTGAACCGCTGATCACCCTTGCCAAGACTGATAGCGTTGCTAATCGTCGCCTGGCATTTGCCCGTACTCGCGATAACGCGATCGTGGCTAAGCTGTTCAATGAACTGGGCCCGCGCTACCTGGAGCGCGCCGGCGGTTATACTCGCATTCTGAAATGCGGTTTCCGTGCAGGCGACAACGCCCCTATGGCTTACATTGAGCTGGTAGACCGCCCGGCCGCTGCTGAAGCAGCTGCTGAGTGATAAAGAAAAAGCCGGGCTTGTCCCGGCTTTTCTTTTAATGAATTCTGATACTGCCTCAACTGCCTCAACTGCCTCAACTGCCTCAACTGCCTCAACTGCCTCAACTGCCTCAACTGCCTCAACTGCCTCAACTATTACTCGTTCGCGATCTCACGTCATCTATATAGCGCTACCCCTGAGCGCGACTTAATCGTTAGTACTTATTCACAGTGTTGTGGGATCAGATGGATGTCTACCACCAGGGTTGTATAGGGATCTACTTACACCCGCTTGCCCAGTTGCGGGCGTTTTCCCTTGTAGGGTCTCAGTCGCAAGTCCATCTTGGCCTCCTTGTTTTCGGCCATTCTAGCAATCCGGAACCGGTTTCTGTGGATAAGTTTGTATAAAAGCTGTGGTTGGTTATGAATAACTAAATAAGTGCCGATTTTTGCAGTTTTATTGCATTGCGGCCCTTGCCAACGCGATCAATCTCTCTATAATGCGCCACATCGACAGGGCAAGCGGTAACGTAGTTAAGCCAGTCGGTGCCTCGAAAAGCCTTTGAAAATAAGGCTTGACTCGAGAAGGCGGTTGAGTGGAATTCCACTCCCGCAGCAACGAACTGTTGCGTCGCTCTTTAACAATTTGAATCAAGCAATCTGTGTGGGCACTCACAGCATCGATCATCAAACAATTTTGTTGATTTTCAATGTCTGGTGAAGTGACCAAGACGATTTCTTAGCAATAAGAAGTCGAACAGTTTATTTCAGCAATTCATTGAGCCGCTGAAGTTCATTGCCTCGGTAATGAA
>NZ_JAACGC010000004.1:0-118247 GCF_029237385.1 Aeromonas sp. 1HA1 | reverse complement strand
TTCATTACCGAGGCAATGAACTTCAGCGGCTCAATGAATTGCTGAAATAAACTGTTCGACTTCTTATTGCTAAGAAATCGTCTTGGTCACTTCACCAGACATTGAAAATCAACAAAATTGTTTGATGTTCGATGCTGTGAGTGCCCACACAGATTGCTTGATTCAAATTGTTAAAGAGCGACGCAACAGTGTGTTGCTGCGGGAGTGGAATTCTACTCAACCGCCTTCTCGAGTCAAGCCTTATTTTCAAAGGCTTTTCGAGGCACCGACTGGCTTAACTGCGTTGCCGCTTGCCCTGTCGATGGAGGCGCATTATAGGGAACAGATTCTTTCTGGCAAGCTGATAATTGCAAAAAGATGGCTTTTACCAACCGTTTGCTCACAAAGCCATCAATGCGCGTATTAAGCGAACGAAATCAGCCCGCGACAGGCACTGACACGGCGAAATCGTGCAGGTTGTCGTAGATGGCATCCGCCAAAGCAATGCCGGCGTCAGTCACCGGTTTACCAGTACGCACCATGACTTTATGACCCACCTTGGCACTGGCTGCCGCTTTCAGGTCAGAAGGTTTGTCGCCCACCATGTAGGATCGACTCATGTCGATGCCCAGCTCCTGTTGCGCCAACAGCAGCATACCTGGTTCAGGTTTGCGACAGTCGCAAGGGGCGCTGTGATCCGGGTGATGTGGACAGAAATAGATACCATCGAGATCCACATCCCGATCAGCCAGTGACCAGTCCATCCATTCAGTCAGGTTCATGAAGTCGTCCTCACTAAAATAGTCGCGGGCGATACCAGACTGGTTAGTGACGACGATCAACAGATAGCCTTTCTTCTTCAGCAGCTGCATGGCTTCGATAACACCAGGCAGGAAATGGAAGTCGTCTACCTGACTGACATAACCGGTGTCTTCGTTGATAACACCGTCACGGTCCAGAAAAATGGCGGGCTTGCTCACTGGGGACTACCTCAATAAATGATTTTGCAAAGTATCTCATAGGGCACAAGACCCAAAAAGAAAAAGGGGCGGCCGAAGCCACCCCTTTTCATGTTTGTATATAACGAATCGATTAAGCGATTACGCTAGCTACAACACCGGCACCTACGGTACGGCCACCTTCACGGATAGCGAAACGCAGACCGTCGTCCATTGCGATCGGGGCAATCAGGGTAACAACCATTTTGATGTTGTCGCCCGGCATTACCATCTCTACGCCTTCCGGCAGTTCGATGGTACCGGTCACGTCGGTAGTGCGGAAGTAGAACTGCGGACGGTAGCCTTTGAAGAACGGGGTATGACGACCACCTTCTTCTTTGGACAGTACGTACACTTCAGATTCGAACTTGGTGTGCGGCTTGATTGAGCCCGGCTTGGCCAGTACTTGACCACGCTCGACGTCTTCACGCTTCACGCCACGCAGCAGTGCGCCGATGTTCTCGCCTGCACGACCTTCGTCCAGCAGCTTACGGAACATTTCAACACCGGTACAGGTGGTAGAAACGGTATCTTTGATACCAACGATTTCTACGGTCTCACCGACTTTAACGATACCGCGCTCTACACGACCGGTAACTACGGTACCACGGCCAGCGATAGAGAATACGTCTTCGATAGGCATCAGGAACGGCAGGTCGATCGCGCGCTCCGGCTCCGGGATGTAGGTATCCAGGTGGCCAGCCAGCTCGATGATCTTCTCTTCCCATGCAGCGTCGCCTTCCAGCGCTTTCAGCGCGGAACCGCGTACTACCGGCAGGTCATCACCCGGGAAGTCATACTCGGTCAGCAGTTCACGAACTTCCATCTCGACCAGTTCGAGCAGCTCTTCGTCATCTACCATGTCGCACTTGTTCATGAACACGATCATGTACGGGATACCAACCTGGCGACCCAGCAGGATGTGCTCACGAGTTTGCGGCATCGGGCCGTCGGTCGCAGCAACTACCAGGATCGCGCCGTCCATCTGGGCAGCACCGGTGATCATGTTTTTAACGTAGTCGGCGTGACCCGGGCAATCTACGTGGGCGTAGTGACGGGTAGCGGTGTCGTATTCTACGTGGGAGGTGTTGATGGTGATACCACGCTCACGCTCTTCCGGTGCCTTGTCGATCTGGTCGAAGGCGAAAGCTTTACCACCGAAGTGCTTGGCCAGCACGTTGGTGATGGCGGCGGTCAGGGTGGTTTTACCGTGGTCAACGTGGCCGATGGTGCCGACGTTTACGTGCGGTTTATTACGCTCAAATTTTTCTTTAGACACGACGTAGTCCTTCTAGGTTAAACCCGCCTACCGTCGTAGGCGGGGAATCATAAATTACTTGGATTTGCGCTCTTCGATGACTGCCTGAGCCACGTTGTTCGGGGCGTCGGAGTACTTAGCGAATTCCATTGCGTAGGAAGCACGACCTTGGGTAGCGGAACGCAGTGCGGTCGCATAACCGAACATCTCGGCCAGCGGCACCAGGGCACGTACGATCTTGCCGGACGGGCCGTCTTCCATACCTTCGATCAGGCCACGACGACGGTTCAGGTCACCGATAACGTCGCCCATGTAATCTTCCGGAGTCTCGACTTCGACCTTCATGATCGGCTCGAGCAGTACCGGATTGGCTTTCATGTAACCAGACTTGAAGGCCATGGAAGCAGCGATTTTGAACGCCAGTTCGGAGGAGTCGACATCATGGTAAGAACCGTAGTGCAGACGCACACCCAGATCCATTACCGGATAACCTGCCAGCGGGCCGGATTTCAGCTGCTCACGGATACCCTTGTCAACACCCGGGATGTATTCACCAGGAATCACGCCGCCTTTGATGTCGTTAACGAACTCATAGGCTTTGCCGGCTTCCAGCGGGTACATGTCGATGATGACGTGACCATACTGACCACGACCACCAGACTGCTTGGCGTGCTTGCCTTCGATATCCTTGACGGTTTCACGAATGGTTTCACGGTAGGCAACCTGCGGCTTACCTACGTTCGCTTCAACCTTGAACTCGCGACGCATACGGTCAACGATGATGTCCAGGTGCAGCTCACCCATACCGGCGATGATGGTTTGGCCAGATTCTTCGTCAGTCCATACGCGGAAAGACGGATCTTCCTGCGCCAGACGGCCGAGTGCCAGACCCATCTTCTCTTGGTCAGCCTTGGTTTTCGGCTCAACCGCGATGGAGATTACCGGCTCCGGGAATTCCATACGCTCGAGGATGATCGGTGATTTTTCGTCACACAGGGTGTCACCAGTGGTCACATCTTTCAGACCGATGGCAGCAGCGATATCGCCTGCGCGAACTTCTTTGATCTCTTCACGCTTGTTGGCGTGCATCTGAACGATACGGCCAAAACGCTCGCGCTTCTCTTTGACAGAGTTCAGCACTGAGTCACCGGAGTTAACTACGCCGGAGTACACGCGGAAGAAGGTCAGGTTGCCCACGAACGGGTCGGTGGCAATCTTGAATGCCAGAGCAGCAAACGGCTCTTCATCAGAAGCATGGCGCTCGTCTTTGGTGACGCCGTCCAGCTTCAGGCCGTCGATGGCAGCTACGTCGGTCGGTGCCGGCAGATAGTCAACCACGGCATCCAGCATGGCCTGTACGCCCTTGTTCTTGAACGCGGAGCCACAGGTAACCAGGATGATTTCGTTGTTCAGAACGCGCAGACGAAGAGCTTTCTTGATCTCTTCTTCAGTCAGTTCTTCACCACCCAGGTATTTTTCCATCAGATCTTCAGACGCTTCAGCAGCGGCTTCGACCAGGGTCATGCGCATTTCTTGCGCCTGTTCCAGCAGCTCGGCCGGGATCTCTTCGTAATCGAAGGATACGCCCTGATCAGCTTCGCTCCAGTTGATGGCTTTCATCTTGACCAGATCGATAACGCCCTTGAAGTTCTCTTCTGCACCGATGTTCAGTTGCAGCGGAACCGGGTTACCTTTCAGGCGGGTCTTGATGTGCTCAACGCAGCGCAGATAGTTGGCACCGGTACGGTCCATCTTGTTGACGAACGCGATACGGGGAACCTTGTACTTGTTAGCCTGGCGCCATACGGTCTCAGACTGTGGCTGTACGCCACCTACGGCACAGTACACCATCACGGCGCCGTCCAGAACACGCATTGAACGCTCTACTTCGATAGTAAAGTCAACGTGGCCGGGGGTATCGATGATGTTGATACGGTGCGGTTGGAACTGTTTACCCATGCCAGACCAGAAAGCGGTGGTCGCGGCGGAGGTGATGGTGATACCACGCTCTTGTTCCTGTTCCATCCAGTCCATGGTGGCGGCGCCATCGTGAACTTCACCGATCTTGTGACTTACACCGGTGTAAAACAGAACGCGCTCGGTAGTAGTAGTCTTACCGGCGTCAATGTGAGCGGAGATACCGATATTACGATAACGCTCAATGGGGGTTGTACGAGCCATTGTCATCCTCTTACTAGGAGCGGACCCCTAGATAACTGAAGGTGCGCAGAGCCAAGAGACCCTGCGCAAGCGGATTACCAGCGGAAGTGAGCGAAGGCTTTGTTCGCTTCAGCCATACGGTGAACGTCTTCACGTTTCTTGACAGACGAACCCTTATTGTCAGCGGCATCCAGCAGCTCGCCAGCCAAACGCTGAGCCATTGATTTTTCACCACGTTTACGAGCGGCGTCAACCAACCAGCGCATTGCCAGGGCATTGCGACGGACCGGACGAACTTCTACCGGCACCTGATAGGTTGCACCACCGACACGACGAGATTTAACCTCGACGGCCGGACGAATGTTGTCCAGGGCTTCTTCGAATACGGCCAGGTGATCTTTGCCAGATTTGGTGGCAATGATGTCCAGCGCGCCATATACGATGGCTTCGGAAACAGATTTCTTACCGTCAACCATTACTACGTTGACAAATTTAGCCAGCAGCTCTGATCCGAACTTGGGATCCGGCAGGATTTTACGCTGACCAACAACACGACGTCTTGGCATTTCAAATTCTCCGTAACTTCAGGGGTTACCCAAAACTAGAAAGTTATCTAACTAGAAACGAATTAACGTTTGGCCTTACTTAACGGAGAACCATTAAGCTTTCGGACGCTTCACGCCATACTTGGAGCGAGCCTGCTTACGGTCTTTAACACCGGCACAGTCCAACGCACCACGAACGGTGTGGTAACGAACACCTGGCAAATCCTTGACACGACCGCCACGGATCAGCACCACGGAGTGCTCTTGCAGGTTGTGACCTTCACCACCGATATAGGAGGTGACTTCGAAGCCGTTGGTCAGACGTACACGGCATACTTTACGCAGTGCAGAGTTAGGCTTCTTCGGGGTGGTGGTGTATACACGGGTGCACACGCCACGCTTCTGAGGGCACGCTTCCAGCGCAGGCACGTTGCTTTTCACAACGAGCTTGATGCGTGGCTTGCGAACCAACTGGTTAATAGTTGCCATCAAAAGGCTCCTGATAATGACTTCATAAACATGTGAAAAATCCTCCCCGCAGATACGGGGACGCGAAATTTTATGCCCTGTTGTCAAGGGAGTCAAGATTTATACAATCTGTGCCGCAAAAGGGCACAATGCTTCCCCTGTCAATAGTCATAACTAACTGAACTTCATCGATAAAAATGGATGCTAGCCACCCCAGGTCTGCGGTGACCCGTTCTCCGCGATCAATGCGACCAGGCCGGCCATATCCAGATCCATCCCGATCCTGTGCTGCAATCCCCTTGCCTGCAAGTCTTCTCGCATCACATAGAGCGGAATACCCGCCAGTCGCTCACCCCATTGCGGAACCGTGGCAGCGATAACAGCATCCTGCATTAGTACCAGCAGATCATCCGGCTGGCGATAGCAGAGCGCCTGTTCCAGATCCCGGCTCAAGAAGGGAGAGGTCAATATCAGCTGTATCATGATCACCTCAGAAACAGATGTGAGTCGTGCAGTGGTCCCACTGGTGGCGGATGTCGGCACGAGAGAGGCACTCGACGGGGATCAGCAGGTCATCCACCGTCAGACCGCGTTCGGTCAGTGAGTCGGCACACACATAGACCTCCTCGATGTCGTACAGCTCCAGTAGCTTGAAAGTCGGTGCATAGTGGCGCTGCAAGATGGTTTGAGGCTGTTGCTCCCTGACCAGTTGCAAGACACCGTCACCGACGAGGAACAGAGCCAACGACTCGGTCAGTGCCGAGGTCGCCAGCAAGGCATCCAGTCCTTCCCGTCCGGCGGACGTGCCATGAGGGCCGCGACGACACATAAAGGCTATCTTGTTCATCTCTCCCCCTAAAACTGGACAAAGCGATCGGCGGTCAGGCTGGCTTCGGCCAGCTGGCCCAGCCCGCTCAGGCAGAAGGGGGCCTGCAGGTTGAATTGATCCTTGCCTGCTCCCTTCGCCTCTGTCTCATCGAGCACACCGCGCCGCATGGCGGCGGCAACGCACACATCGATACGGATCCCCTGCCCTATGGCCAGCTCGCGCCACAGGGCCACCAGGTCGGTCTCATCAGATGCCGGGGCATGCAACCCGTTACCATTGCAAACCCCGTCCTGATAGAAAAACAGATGTGACAGCCGGTGGCCTTGCTCGAGGAGGCTCAAGGCGAAGCGGTAAGCTGTGCTGGCCGACTGGGTGCCATAAGCGGGCCCCGTTACCAGCAAGGCAAAACTCAGACTCATATCCGGACTCCTGTACAGGTGTATGCCCATTCTACGCCAAAGACAAAAAAGCCCCTCCTGGGAGGGGCTCTTCATTCAGCCGTGGATCAGACGTAAGCAATGGCTTCGACTTCAACCAGCACATCCTTGGGCAGACGCGCCACCTCCACGCAGGAGCGGGCCGGGGCCGAGTCACCAAAGTAACGGGCATATACCTGGTTAAAAGCAACAAAGTTGTTCATGTCGCTGAGGAAACAGGTGGTCTTCAGCACCTTGCCGGTATCGGCACCCGCTTCCTTCAATACTGCAACCAAGTTCTTCATCACCTGCTCGGCCTGAGCTTCGATGCCGCCAGCCACTATCTCCATGGTGGCCGGATCGAGCGGGATCTGCCCGGAGGTGAAGACCAATTCGCCCAGCTTGGTAGCCTGAACATACGGACCAATTGCGGCAGGCGCCTTGTCGGTTGCAATCACTTCTTTAGCCATTCTTATCTATCCCCTTCTATGGCGCTTACTCGTTCTCGTCTTCACCCTGCTTGCGCTGTCGGATGTACAGATAAACGGTATGTTTGGAAATATTCAATTTGTCGGCGACCAGGTTGATCGAGTCCTTGATATCAAATATGCCCTTCTCGAACAGCTGGGTCACGATAAACCTGTTTTTCGCATTGTTGGCAACCGTCGGATCGCGGTTGATCTCGTCGATGGTGTTGTCCACCGTCTGAGCGACCAGCTCTTCGACGCTGTTGGCAAAGGTCTCCGGCGACTGGCGCTCCACTTGCTGGGGCGTCGGGAAGAATTCGGCGACAAACTCGTGAAAAGGCGCATTGATGTGCAGGTTGATACAGATAAGACCGATCACCTGCTTGTCACTGTTCCTGATGGCGATGGTACTCGACTTCATCAGGGCGCCGGTACGGCTGCGGGCAAAATAACTCTGGGTGTAATCCTGGCCGGTATTCTCTATGTCCTTGAGCATACGCAGCGCGAGATCGGTAATGGGTGCCCCCTCATTCCGTCCCGTATTGAACCCGTTGGCAATCTTGATCACGGACTCATGCAGATTTTCCAGGGAGTGAAGAACCACTTCACAGTGCTTGCCGAACAGTTCGGCCAAGCCTTCGATAAGCCCTCCATAGGAGTGCAACAATTCCCTGTCTTCATCTGTAAAAGTGCGACCGCTCAGCTGCTCTTCGGGAAGCAGTACTTCCTCGATACCGACAGTCATGTTCTACCCCTGTAATAACCATTCAACTTTCACGAGTTTTCAATTGCGAGGGGGCAATGTCAACTTTTTTTGATTTTTTACTCCCCAACCTTGCTCTGGATCATCCGAATATCCACGTGGCTACTGGGGTTGGTGAGAAAGCGACCAACAAAAAGGGCTCCTTGAAGGAGCCCTTTTCAATCACTGCAGCAGAAGATTACTCTTCGTCAAAACTGCCGGATGCGTTGAGCAGATCCGCCAGGTTTTGCTGAGCTTCATCGGCAGTCACCTGCGGTACGCCGACAGCACGAGCTGCGGCGGCACGCTGGTTGATCCGGCTATGGTGGTAGGCAAAGCCGGTACCAGCCGGGATCAGACGACCCACGATCACGTTCTCTTTCAGGCCACGCAGTTCATCACGCTTGCCGCCAACGGCCGCTTCGGTCAGAACACGGGTGGTTTCCTGGAAAGAAGCCGCGGAGATGAAGGACTCTGTGCTCAGAGATGCCTTGGTAATACCCATCAGAATATGACGGAAGGTAGCCGGGGCCTTGCCCTCTGCAACCAGCTTACGGTTGGCAATCTTCACACGCGCCACTTCAACCTGCTCGCCTTCGATCAGATCGGTGTCGCCAGCGCTCAGGATCTCGCACTTGCGCAGCATCTGACGAACGATGACTTCGATGTGCTTGTCGTTGATCTTAACGCCTTGCAGACGGTAAACGTCCTGCACTTCGTTGGCGATGTAGTTGGCGACCGGGCTGATACCGCGCAGACGCAGGATGTCATGAGCAGACTCAGGACCGTCCGCCAGCACTTCACCCTTCTCAACTTTTTCACCTTCGAACACGTTCAGGTTACGCCACTTCGGAATCATCTCCTCGTAGACGTCGCCACCATCGGTCGGGGTGATGACCAGACGGCGTTTGCCCTTGGTCTCTTTCCCGAAGGAGATGGTACCGGAGATTTCCGCCAGGATGGCAGGTTCCTTCGGTTGACGTGCTTCGAACAGATCCGCAACGCGCGGCAGACCACCGGTGATATCCTTGGTACCGCTGGACTCTTGCGGGATACGCGCTACCGCGTCACCCACACCCACGTTGGCACCATCTTCCAGGTTCACGATTGCCTTGCCCGGCAGGAAGTACTGGGCGGCGACATCGGTACCGGGGATCATGACATCTTTGCCGTTCAGGTCGACCAGTTTAACGGTCGGACGCATCTCTTTACCGGCACTCGGACGCTCGTTGACATCCAGTACGACGATAGAAGAGAGACCGGTCAGCTCGTCGGTCTGACGAGTGATGGTCACGCCATCGATCATGTGTTCGAACTGGAGGCGACCCGCCACTTCGGTGATGATCGGGTGGGTGTGCGGATCCCAGTTAGCGACAGTGTCACCGGCGCTCACGGCCTGGCCGTCCTTCACTTCCAACACGGCACCGTAAGGCAGCTTGTGGCTTTCCTTGGTACGGCCCATGTCATCCATGATGGTCAGTTCGGTAGAACGGGAGGTGATAACCAGTTTGTCATCACTGTTGTGAACGAACTTGGCGTTCTGCAGCTTGATGGTACCGGTATTCTTCACCTGGATGCTGTTCTCGGCAGCGGCTCGGGATGCGGCACCACCGATGTGGAAAGTACGCATCGTCAGCTGGGTACCCGGTTCACCGATGGACTGGGCGGCAATAACACCGACAGCCTCACCCTTGTTCACCAGGTGACCACGGGCCAGATCACGGCCGTAGCAGTGAGCACAGTTACCAAAGTCAGTTTCACAGGTGATGGCAGAACGCACCTTCACGCGGTCAACAGAGTTTTGCTCCAGCAGGTCACACAGCTGCTCATCGAGCAGGGTGTTGCGCGCTACCAGGATCTCGTCCTCGGTACCCGGCTTGATCACGTCATCAGCGACCACACGGCCCAGCACACGCTCACGCAGCGGCTCGACCACGTCACCACCTTCGATCAGCGGAGTCATCCACAGACCTTCGATAGTGCCGCAATCGTCCTCGGTGATCACCATGTCCTGCGCCACGTCAACCAGACGACGAGTCAGGTAACCGGAGTTAGCCGTCTTCAGTGCGGTATCCGCCAGACCCTTACGGGCACCGTGAGTGGAGATAAAGTACTGCAGTACGTTCAGACCTTCGCGGAAGTTAGCCACGATAGGCGTCTCGATGATGGAGCCATCCGGCTTCGCCATCAGGCCACGCATACCGGCCAGCTGACGGATCTGGGCGGCGGAACCCCGCGCACCAGAGTCGGCCATCATGAAGATGCTGTTGAACGACGCCTGCTCTTCTTCTTCACCCAGAGAGTTGATATCACGCTCTTTGGACAAGTTCTCCATCATGGCCTTGGAGACGCGCTCGTTGGCGCTGGCCCAGATATCGATAACCTTGTTATAGCGTTCGCCAGCGGTCACCAAACCGGACAGGAACTGGTCCTGGATCTCGGCAACTTCGGCCTCTGCTGCGGCAATGATGTCTTTCTTGGCATCCGGGATGACCATGTCATCGATACCAACTGAAGCACCAGACAGGGCCGCATAATGGAAACCGGTATACATCAGCTGGTCAGCGAAGATAACGGTGTCCTTCAGGCCCTGCTTGCGATAGCAGGTGTTCAGCAGTCGGGAGATGAGCTTTTTGCCCAACGCCTTGTTGGATACGGACTTGATCCAGTTCTGCGGATTGGCATCCAGATCAGCCTGCTCTGCAGCAGTCAGCACCTTGGGCTCATCGATCAGGGCGTATTCCATGCCTTTCGGCAGGATCAGGCTCAGGATCGCACGACCAACTGTGGTGTTTTTCATCTCGGTACGCTCTACCAGCGAATCATCTTCCTGACGGAGATATTCGGTGATGCGCACTTTGACGCGAGCGTGCAGATCGGCCAGACCGGCGCGATATACCTTCTCGGCTTCTTTCGGGCCAGCCAGCACCATACCTTCGCCCTTGGCGTTGATACGGGCACGGGTCATGTAGTACAGACCCAAGACCACGTCCTGGGAAGGAACGATAATCGGCTCACCGGAGGCAGGCGACAGGATGTTGTTGGTAGACATCATCAGGGCGCGCGCTTCCAGCTGGGCTTCCAGGGTCAGCGGTACGTGGACCGCCATCTGGTCACCATCGAAGTCCGCGTTATAGGCAGCACAGACGAGCGGGTGCAGCTGGATGGCCTTGCCTTCGATCAGGGTCGGTTCAAACGCCTGGATACCCAGACGGTGCAGGGTCGGTGCACGGTTCAGCAGGACCGGGTGTTCGCGGATCACTTCGTCCAGGATGTCCCAAACGACAGCTTCTTCACGCTCCACCATCTTCTTGGCGGCCTTGATCGTGGTCGCCAGACCGCGGGACTCCAGCTTGCCATAGATGAACGGCTTGAACAGTTCCAGCGCCATCTTCTTCGGCAGACCGCACTGATGCAGACGCAGCGTCGGGCCTACAGTGATAACGGAACGACCAGAGTAGTCGACGCGCTTACCCAGCAGGTTTTGACGGAAACGGCCTTGCTTACCCTTGATCATATCGGCCAAGGATTTCAGCGGACGCTTGTTGGAACCTGTGATGGCACGGCCACGACGGCCGTTGTCCAGCAGGGCATCCACGGACTCTTGCAGCATGCGCTTTTCGTTGCGCACTATGATATCCGGGGCAGCCAGGTCCAGCAGGCGCTTCAAACGGTTGTTACGGTTGATCACGCGACGGTACAGATCGTTCAGATCGGAAGTCGCGAAACGGCCACCGTCCAGCGGTACCAGCGGACGCAGGTCCGGCGGCAGCACAGGCAGCACTGTCATGATCATCCACTCCGGCTTGTTGCCGGACTGCAGGAAGGCTTCCATCAGCTTCAGGCGCTTGGTGGTCTTCTTGCGCTTGGTTTCGGAGTTGGTCTGATCCAGCTCCTCACGCATGGTCTTGACTTCGCCTTCCAGATCGATGGCACGCAGCAATGCAAGGATTGCTTCGGCACCCATCTTGGCGTCAAATTCGTCGCCCCACTCTTCCAGTGCGTCCAGATAGTTCTCTTCGGACAGCATCTGGCTGCGCTCGAGGTTGGTCATGCCGGGTTCGATCACTACATAGGATTCGAAATACAGCACGCGCTCGATGTCACGCAGGGTCATGTCCAGCAGCAGACCGATACGGGACGGCAGGGACTTCAGGAACCAGATGTGGGCAGTCGGGCTGGCCAGCTCAATGTGGCCCATACGCTCGCGACGGACCTTGGTCTGGGTCACTTCTACGCCACACTTCTCACAGATCACACCACGGTGTTTCAGGCGCTTGTACTTGCCGCACAGACACTCGTAGTCCTTCACCGGTCCGAAGATACGGGCGCAGAACAGACCATCACGTTCCGGCTTGAAAGTCCGGTAGTTGATGGTCTCAGGCTTTTTGACCTCACCGAATGACCAGGAGCGGATCATGTCAGGAGAGGCCAGACCGATCTTGATACTGTCAAACTCTTCGGTCTTGGTCTGAGCCTTCAAAAACTTGAGTAAGTCTTTCACGTGTTTCCCCTGTCAGGAGTCTAACCTCGGCGCCCTGCTGCCAAAGCAGCGGGGCGCCCACGTCAATTCTCGAACAATAAGAGCGAGCTCTTACTCTTCGTCCAGCTCGATGTTGATACCCAGAGAGCGGATTTCCTTCAACAGTACGTTGAAGGATTCGGGCATGCCCGGCTCCATACGGTGGTCGCCATCCACGATGTTTTTGTACATCTTGGTACGGCCATTCACATCGTCAGACTTGACGGTCAGCATTTCCTGCAGGGTATATGCCGCACCGTAAGCCTCCAGGGCCCACACTTCCATCTCACCGAAACGCTGACCACCGAACTGCGCCTTACCACCCAGCGGCTGCTGGGTAACCAGGCTGTAAGAGCCGGTAGAACGCGCATGCATCTTGTCGTCTACCAAGTGGTTCAGCTTCAGCATGTACATGTAACCCACGGTGACCTTACGCTCGAAGGCGTTACCGGTACGACCGTCGAACAGGGAGATCTGACCGGATTCCGGCAGATCGGCCAGCTTCAGCAAGGCCTTGATTTCGTGCTCTTTGGCACCATCAAAGACAGGTGTAGCGACCGGCAGACCCTTGCGCAGGTTACCCACCAGGGTACGTACGTCGTCGTCAGATAGCTCGGCGATGTCCACTTGCTTGGTGTCTTTCTCGCCCAGGTCATAGACCTGTTGCAGGAAGCCACGCATCTCGTGCAGCGCGCGCTGTTCTTTGATCATGCGGTCGATCTTCTCGCCGATACCCTTGGCCGCGAGGCCCAGGTGTACTTCGAGGATCTGACCAATGTTCATACGGGACGGTACGCCCAAGGGGTTCAGTACGATATCGACCGGACGGCCGTACTCGTCATGAGGCATATCCTCGACCGGGCAGATCTTGGAGATAACACCCTTGTTACCGTGACGGCCCGCCATCTTGTCACCCGGTTGGATGCGACGCTTGACTGCCAGGTAAACCTTGACGATTTTCAGTACGCCCGGCGCCAGATCATCACCCTGGATAATCTTGCGACGCTTGTTCTCGAACTTCTTGTCGAAGTCGGCTTTCAGCTCGATGTGCTGTTCGGCGATCTGTTCCAGCTCGATCTGCTTGGCTTCATCTTCGATGGCCAATTCAAACCACTTGGTACGATCCAGCTTGTTCAGACGATCTTCGCTGTAACCGGCGGCCAGTAGCAGGTTGCGGGAGCGGCCGAAAATGCCGTCTTCCAGGATCTTGAACTCTTCGGTCAAGTCCTTCTTCGCTTCCTTGAGCTGCATCTCTTCGATTTCTTTGGCGCGCTTGTCTTTTTCCACGCCATCGCGGGTAAAGACTTGCACGTCAACCACGGTACCGTACACACCGTTCGGCACACGCAGGGAGGAGTCCTTCACATCGGAGGCCTTCTCACCGAAGATGGCGCGCAGCAGCTTCTCTTCCGGCGTCAGCTGGGTTTCACCTTTCGGTGTTACCTTGCCGACCAGAATGTCGCCGCCCTTCACTTCGGCACCCACGTAGACGATACCGGACTCGTCCAGCTTGGACAGTGCGGCTTCACCCACGTTCGGGATGTCGGCAGTGATCTCTTCCGGACCCAGCTTGGTGTCACGGGAGATACAGGCCAGTTCCTGGATATGGATGGTGGTCAGGCGATCTTCCTGAACAACACGCTCATTCACCAGAATCGAGTCTTCGAAGTTGTAACCGTTCCACGGCATGAACGCGACGCGCAGGTTTTGGCCCAGCGCCAGTTCGCCCAAATCGGTAGACGGACCGTCAGCAACCACGTCACCGGCCATGACCGGCTCACCCAACATCACGCAAGGACGCTGGTTGATACAGGTGTTCTGGTTGGAGCGGGTGTACTTGGTCAGGCTGTAGATGTCGATGCCGGCTTCGCCTGGCATCAGCTCATCTTCGTTGACCTTGATAACGATACGGGAGGCATCGACGTAGTCGATCATGCCGCCACGCTTGGCCACTACGGTTACACCGGAGTCCACGGCCACGGCGCGTTCCATACCGGTACCTACCAGCGGCTTGTCAGCACGCAGAGTCGGTACGGCCTGACGTTGCATGTTCGAACCCATCAGGGCTCGGTTAGCATCATCGTGTTCCAGGAACGGGATAAGAGCAGCTGCCACAGATACGATCTGCTGCGGGCTCACGTCCATATACTGGATCTGGTCGGCGTTCATAAAGGTGGATTCACCTTTGTGGCGGCACGGGATCAATTCATCTTTCAGACGGCCATCTTCGGTGGTCGCGGCGTTAGCCTGTGCGATCACGTACTTGCCTTCTTCAATAGCAGACAGATAGTCCACTTCGTCGGTGATCACACCATCAATGACTTTACGGTACGGTGTCTCGAGGAAACCATACTCGTTGGTACGAGAGTACACGGACAGAGAGTTGATCAGACCGATGTTCGGACCTTCAGGAGTCTCGATAGGGCACAGACGACCGTAGTGAGTCGGGTGCACATCTCGAACTTCAAAACCGGCACGCTCACGCGTCAGTCCGCCCGGGCCCAGCGCAGAGATACGGCGCTTGTGGGTCACTTCGGACAGCGGGTTGTTTTGGTCCATGAACTGAGACAGCTGGCTGGAACCAAAGAACTCTTTGACTGCGGCGGAGATCGGCTTGGCATTGATCAGATCCTGCGGCATCAGGGTGTCTAGGTCACCCAGGGAGAGACGCTCCTTGACCGCACGCTCGACACGCACCAGACCGACACGGAACTGGTTTTCAGCCATTTCACCGACAGAACGGATACGACGGTTACCCAAGTGGTCGATATCGTCCACTTCGTCATTGCCGTTACGGATGTCGATCAGGCGCTTCATGACTTCGACGATGTCGTCTTTGGTCAGAGTGCCAGCACCGGTCTCGTCTTCACGGGACAAACGGCGGTTGAACTTCATCCGACCTACGGTAGACAGGTCGTAACGCTCGGAAGAGAAGAACAGGTTCTCGAACAGCTGTTCTGCCGCTTCACGGGTAGGCGGCTCGCCCGGACGCATCATGCGATATATTTCGACCAGTGCTTCCAAACGGCTGGAGCTGGAGTCGATACGCAGGGTCTCGGACATGTAGGCACCGTGATCCAGTTCGTTGGTGAACAGAACCTCGAAGTGCTTGAAGCCGGCTTGGGAAAGGTTGGCAACCGCTTCCAGGCTCAATGCCTGGTTGGCAGTCACTACCATTTCGCCAGTTTGCGGATGTGCGTAGTTCTTGGCAGCAACTTTGCCAACAACATACTCAACCGGTACCTCAATCTGGGTAACGGCATCCTTTTCCAACTGACGGATGTGACGCGCAGTCACACGACGACCGGTCTCAACCACCACGGCGCCATTGGCCACGATGTCAAAGGTCGCAGTTTCACCACGCAGACGCTCGGGCACCAGATCCATCATCAACTTGCCATCTTTCACTTCGAAACCTATGGTCTCGAAGAAGTTGGCCAAGATTTCTTCGGAACTGAAGTCCAGGGCGCGCAGAATAATGGAAGCTGGCAATTTACGACGACGGTCGATACGGACAAACAGGTTGTCTTTCGCATCGAACTCGAAGTCCAGCCAGGAGCCACGGTAGGGGATAACGCGGGCGTTATACAGCACCTTACCGGATGAATGGGTTTTGCCTTTATCGTGGTCAAAGAAGACGCCCGGGCTACGGTGCAGCTGGGAGACGATTACCCGCTCGGTACCATTGATAACAAAGGTGCCGTTCTCGGTCATGAGCGGAATTTCGCCCATGTATACTTCTTGTTCCTTGATGTCTTTGACGGTGCCGGCAGCTGCTTCACGATCGTATAGAACCATACGAAGCTTGACACGCAGCGGCGCGGAGTAGGTCACTCCACGGATCTGGCATTCTTTTACGTCAAATACCGGCTCACCCAGGCGATAGCTGACATACTGAAGCTCAGCACTACCGGAGTAACTGGTGATCGGGAAAACGCTACGGAAAGCGGCCTCTAGGCCGTATTCACCTTCCGGGTCAGCCTCGATGAACTGCTTGAAGGAGTCCAGCTGAATGGACAACAGATAAGGCGTGTCCAGTACCTGGTCTCGCTTACCGAAGTCCTTACGAATGCGTTTTTTTTCGGTATAAGAGTAAACCATAGGGTTCCTCAGCTCGCTGATAAGTGACCCACTCTGTCCCGCAGGACAGCTCTGTCTCAACACCGTTTTGTGTTGGCCCGGACGATGAAACGGTCCGGATTGCTGGTGCACCGAGAGTCGTAAACGGTGTGAAATGCTCTCAGTCTACAGCGCAAAAAGGCTGGTGAACAAATATTCACCAGCCCTAGCCTGTTTTATCAGGCTAATCTACATAAATGCAGATTATTTGATCTCAACAGAAGCACCAGCTTCTTCAAGCTGCTTCTTCAGAGTTTCAGCTTCGTCTTTGGAGACGGCTTCTTTCAGGTTGGCAGGAGCGGCTTCTACCAGGTCCTTGGCTTCTTTCAGGCCCAGACCGGTAGCGGCACGAACGGCCTTGATGACGGCAACTTTGTTGGCGCCAGCAGCAGTCAGAACTACGTCGAACTCGGTTTTCTCTTCTACTGCTTCAGCAGCCGGACCGGCAGCAACAGCAACAGCGGCAGAAACGCCGAACTTCTCTTCCATAGCTTCGATCAGCTCAACAACTTCCATTACGGACATGGAAGCAACGGCTTCGATGATTTGGTCTTTAGTGATAGACATGACAAAAATTCCTGATGTTGAATAAACTCAAACAGCCTAAATAGGCGAGAATCAAGCAGCAGCTTGTTTCTGATCACGCACAGCAGCGATGGTACGAACCAGCTTGCCAGCAGAGGCTTCTTTCATAGTCGCCATCAACTTCGCAATTGCTTCGTCGTAGGTCGGCAGCGTGGCCAGACGATCAATTTGTGCTGCGGCGATAAACTCACCGTTAAAAGCGCCGGCCTTGATTTCGAACTTTTGGTTCGCTTTGGCAAACTCTTTGAACAGACGAGCGGCAGCGCCCGGGTGTTCGTTGGAGAAAGCAATCAAGGTAGGACCAGTCAATACGTCGTTCAGGCACGCGAATTCGGTACCTTCAACCGCACGACGCAGCAGGGTATTACGCACAACGCGCATGTACACACCAGCTTCACGAGCGGTTTTACGCAGGACGGTCATCTTGTCTACAGTCACGCCGCGAGAATCGGCTACAACTGCGGACAGGGCGCCTTTGGCAGCTTCGTTGACTTCAGCAACAATTGCCTTTTTGTCTTCGAGTCCCAATGCCATTGGCTTAACTCCTGGATTGAATCTGAGTCTCATGACTCAGTACTGACACATCCCCCCTACCTTAACAACAGAGGGGAACGATGCGGTAGCAGGATTCCAGAAGAGAAAGAATCTTTCTCGCTGGGTTTCCGGCACCGTCTACGCAGGAAGGATTAAGGCTTTACAGCCTCCTGCGGTCTTGGACGGAGGTCGAAGCCCCCAACCAATCAAGGCGCAAAATTATAGATTAAATTTTGTGCCTTGTAAAACTCATCAATTAGCCCTGAGCTTCCAGAGAAGCTTGGTCTACGGCAACACCTGCACCCATGGTGGTGGAGATGCTGACTTTCTTGATGAAGATACCTTTGGCGGAAGACGGCTTAGCCTTTTTCAGGGCAATCAGCAGTGATTCCAAGTTTTCTTTCAGCTGAACTTCGTCGAAAGAAACCTTACCCAGAGTGGTATGGATGATACCATTCTTGTCATTACGGTAACGAACCTGACCCGCTTTGGCATTCTTCACAGCTTCAGCAACGTTAGGAGTTACAGTACCGACTTTCGGGTTCGGCATCAGGCCACGCGGGCCCAGGATTTGACCCAGTTGACCAACAACACGCATGGCATCCGGGGATGCGATCACGACGTCGAAGTTCATCTCGCCTTTCTTGACCAGATCGGCCAGGTCATCCATACCAACCAGTTCAGCACCGGCAGCTTTGGCGGCTTCGGCGTTGGCACCCTGGGTGAATACGGCAACACGTACATCACGACCAGTACCGTGCGGCAGTACAGTAGCACCACGAACGTTTTGGTCAGATTTACGAGCATCGATACCCAGATTGACAGCAACGTCAACGCTTTCAACGAACTTGGCGGTAGCCAGTTCTTTCAGCAGGGCAATGGCTTCGTTGATGGAATACTCTTTGGTACCGTCAACTTTTTCGCGAATAACGCGCATACGCTTGGAAAGTTTTGCCATTGTCTTAATCCTCCACTACCAGGCCCATGGAACGAGCGGAGCCTGCGATGCAACGTACTTTTGCATCCAGATCGGCACCGGTCATATCCGGCTCTTTGGTCTTGGCGATTTCTTGCAGCTGGGCAACAGTCACCTTACCAACCTTGTCTTTGTTCGGCTTGGCCGAACCAGACTGGATCCCGGCAGCTTTCTTCAGCAGGAAGGCAGCAGGCGGAGTCTTGGTTTCGAAGGTGAAGGAACGGTCACTGTAAACGGTGATCACGACCGGAGTCGGTGAACCTTTTTCCAGCTTCTCTGTACGAGCGTTAAACGCCTTACAGAATTCCATGATGTTTACACCGTGCTGACCCAGAGCAGGACCAACGGGAGGGCTGGGGTTAGCACTGCCAGCCTTAACTTGCAGCTTGATATAAGCTGTGACTTTCTTAGCCATTAGAAAAATACCTCAGAAATGGGTTCTAGCGCCTCGGAGACATGCTCCTGCAAACGGCTCCCCAACTAATAAAGGGGCAGCGAATTATAGTGACATTCGCTGCCCCTGACAACCGTTAACGTACAGAGTTTAATCAGCCCTTTTCGACCTGACCAAAATCCAGTTCTACCGGCGTTGAGCGACCGAAGATCAAAACAGAGACCTTCACGCGGCTCTTCTCGTAGTCCACCTCTTCAACGGTACCGTTAAAGTCGGCGAACGGACCGTCGGCAACCCGCACCATTTCACCCGGTTCAAACAGGGTTTTCGGACGCGGCTTGTCGTGGGCATCTTGCAGACGATTGAGGATGGCATCCGCTTCTTTATCAGAGATAGGAGCAGGACGATCAGAGGTGCCACCGATGAAACCCATCACACGCGGTACGTTACGCACCAAGTGCCATGTGGTTTCATCCATGAGCATCTGAACCAGGACGTAGCCTGGGAAAAACTTGCGCTCACTCTTGCGCTTTTGGCCAGCACGCATCTCGACCACTTCTTCAGTCGGGACCAGCACTTCACCGAACATGTCTTCCATGCCATGCATCTTGATATGTTCGCGCAAAGATTTGGCAACCCGACCTTCGTAGCCGGAGAATGCCTGCACGACATACCATCTCATACGTTGTTCACGTTGTTCAGTCATGGCTTATCCTTACACACCGGTAATCAGGTTGACCAACCAGACCAAGGCGCCGTCCAGCATGAACAGCAACAGTCCCATCACGGCAGTCACCGCCAGCACAATCAGGGTTGTCTGAATGGCTTCCTGACGGGTCGGCCATACGACCTTGCGGACTTCCAGGCGAGACTCACGGGCAAATGCCACTGTGGCTTTACCTTTAGTAGTGCGTATTGCAAGTATTCCAGCGCCTGCGATAGCAGCCAATACGCCTAAAGCACGCAAGGCAACGTTAACATCATTGAAATGCTTACCGACCCACCAGTTTCCACCAACTGCTGCGACCAGGATGATGAAAACCAGGCCCCAAAGCAGGGTATCCTTGCTTCCGCCCTGGCTCTCAGAACTAACACTCATACAACCCACCTGTATCTGACGTAACCAAAGACACAAAAGCCCCGTACGAGACGAGGTATGTGGCAGGGGCGGCAGGACTCGAACCCGCAACCATCGGTTTTGGAGACCGCTGTTCTACCAATTCGAACTACGCCCCTACACAAGAAAGCCCCTATTATAGGGGCTTTGCTTTATTTATGTAAGCCAAAGATTAAGCAATCACGCTGGCTACAACACCGGCACCTACGGTACGGCCACCTTCACGGATAGCGAAACGCAGGCCGTCGTCCATTGCGATCGGCGCAATCAGGGTAACAACCATTTTGATGTTGTCGCCTGGCATTACCATCTCTACGCCTTCCGGCAGTTCGATGGTTCCGGTCACGTCAGTTGTACGGAAGTAGAACTGCGGACGGTAGCCTTTGAAGAACGGGGTATGACGACCACCTTCTTCTTTGGACAGTACGTACACTTCAGATTCGAACTTGGTGTGCGGCTTGATTGAGCCCGGCTTGGCCAGTACCTGACCACGCTCTACGTCTTCACGCTTCACGCCACGCAGCAGCGCGCCGATGTTCTCGCCTGCACGACCTTCGTCCAGCAGTTTGCGGAACATTTCAACACCGGTACAGGTGGTAGAAACGGTATCTTTGATACCAACGATTTCTACGGTCTCACCGACTTTAACGATACCGCGCTCTACACGACCGGTTACTACGGTACCACGGCCAGCGATAGAGAATACGTCTTCGATAGGCATCAGGAACGGCAGGTCAATTGCGCGCTCCGGCTCCGGGATGTAGGTATCCAGGTGGCCAGCCAGCTCGATGATCTTCTCTTCCCATGCAGCGTCGCCTTCCAGCGCTTTCAGCGCGGAACCGCGTACTACCGGCAGGTCATCACCCGGGAAGTCGTACTCGGTCAGCAGTTCACGCACTTCCATCTCGACCAGTTCGAGCAGCTCTTCGTCATCTACCATGTCGCACTTGTTCATGAACACGATCATGTATGGGATACCAACCTGGCGACCCAGCAGGATGTGCTCACGAGTTTGCGGCATCGGGCCGTCGGTCGCAGCAACTACCAGGATCGCGCCGTCCATCTGAGCAGCACCGGTGATCATGTTTTTAACGTAGTCAGCGTGACCCGGGCAATCTACGTGGGCGTAGTGACGGGTAGCGGTGTCGTATTCTACGTGGGAGGTGTTGATGGTGATACCACGCTCGCGCTCTTCCGGTGCCTTGTCGATCTGGTCGAAGGCGAAAGCTTTACCACCGAAGTGCTTGGCCAGCACGTTGGTGATGGCGGCGGTCAGGGTGGTTTTACCGTGGTCAACGTGGCCGATGGTACCCACGTTAACGTGCGGTTTATTACGCTCAAATTTTTCTTTAGACATGATCGTCCCTCTAAACTAACGCTGAGTACGCGGTGGCAAGCTAACCACAGAACAGTTTATATGATGGATTTGAATCTGGTGGGGAAGAGAGGTTGGTGCTGACAGCCAGGTTCGATTGCCGAACTCACCCTGAGGTGTGACTCTTGGTATCGCCTGAGCCATATCAGCATCTTGGAGCGGGCAGCGGGAATCGAACCCGCATCATCAGCTTGGAAGGCTGAGGTAATAGCCATTATACGATGCCCGCATTTCTCTCACCCAAAGAACTCAAACCGCAGAGAAATATGGTGGAGGGAGAAGGATTCGAACCTTCGAAGGCAGAGCCGTCAGATTTACAGTCTGATCCCTTTGGCCGCTCGGGAACCCCTCCGATGCATAAATGCCACAACGGTTATTCTGCTTGCACCCGTTGTTTTGTCGCTTTTGCCGGGCAAATAGGCGACAGACATCCAAGCGTCGCGCATTTTATTGTAAGGATTTTGGGGATGCAACTATTGCGCCTTGCAAAATGTGTATTATTGCCGGGAAGCATGCAAAAAAGGACTCACTCTCTGCTCGAATCCGCCACGTCTCTTGTCGCTCCCCACCCCTTGGTGTATGGTCGCCCTGCCCAAGAAACAGTGATGACACCATGACGACCGAGCATAACCCCTATCTGCAATTCACCCGCGAACAATGGGCGTTATTGCGCGATGCTGTCCCCCTGACCCTGACCGAACACGATCTGCAGACCCTGCGCGGGATCAATGAGAAGGTGTCATTGCAGGAGGTCGAGGAGATCTATCTGCCCCTCTCCCGCCTGCTCAATCTCTACGTCAAGGCCAAGCAGCGCCGCAGTCGGGTGCTGGAACAGTTCCTCGGCCAGTCCCGCGGCAAGGGCACCTACATCATCAGCATCGCCGGCAGTGTGGCGGGAGGAAAGAGCACCACGGCCCGCATCATGCAGGCCCTGCTGGAGCGCTGGCCCGAACACCCCAGGGTGGAACTGGTCACCACGGATGGCTTCCTCTATCCCAACAAGGTGCTGGAAGAGCGCGGCCTGATGCGTCGCAAAGGCTTTCCGGAATCCTATGACATCCGCCATCTGGTGGAGTTTGTCGCCAATATCCGGGCCGGCCACGAGAAGGTCGAGGCGCCCGTCTACTCCCACCTCATCTATGACATCATTCCCGATGAGAAGAAGGTGGTGGAGCAACCTGACATATTGATCCTGGAAGGGCTCAATGTGCTGCAAAGCGGCATGGATTACCCGCAGGAACCCCATCGCGTCTTCGTGTCAGATTTTGTCGATTTCTCCATTTATGTGGATGCCGAAGCCGAGTTGCTGCGCACCTGGTATGTCGAGCGTTTCCTCAAGTTCCGCAGCGGCGCCTTCTCGGATCCGGACTCCTACTTCCATCACTACGCCAAACTGGCGGAGAGCGAAGCCAGCAAGATTGCCAACACCATCTGGCAAGATATCAACTATCTGAATTTACAGGAAAATATCCTGCCGACACGGGAACGGGCCAACTTGATCCTGACCAAGGGCCACGAGCACGCCATTGAGCAGATCAAGCTGCGCAAGTGATGGTCGATGCATACAGTACATAAACGAAGAGGGGGCCCACAGGCCCCCTCTTCCATTGGTGTCTCTGACACACAGAGATATCAGTCACCCCGTCGCAGGGATATCTCTCCCCCCAGATAGAATCTTATCCCCTCGCCCGTCTCCAGTCGCAGGGCACCGCGATCGTCGATACCGCGAGCTACCCCGGGGATCTCCTGCTCCCCCATCAGGAGGCGCACCGGCCGACCGGCGAAGTGATCGAGCCGGTTCCAGTTGTCGACAAAACTGGCCAGACCGCTCTGCTCGAAGGTCAGCATGGCCTGTTGCAGGTGCTCGAGCATGCGGGCAGCCAGCAGATTGCGATCCACCAGTTCCGGCTGTATATGGCGCAGCTCGGACCAGGCCTGATCGATCCGTTCGCCCTCCCGGGCCGGCATCGCCAGATTGAGGCCAACCCCGATCACCAGGTTGCAGCTGGCACCAGCACTACCACTCATCTCCACCAAAATGCCTGCCAGCTTGCGCCCCTGATAATAGAGATCGTTCGGCCACTTCAGTTCTACCCCCGGATACCCCAGAGACTCCAGCGCCTGCACCACAGCCACCCCGACCGCCAGACTCAGGCCCATGGCCGCCGCCATGCCCTGTTCGAGCCGCCAGTACATGCTCAGGATCAGTTGACAACCAAAAGGGGAGACCCAGGGCTTGCCACGGCGACCGCGCCCCGCAGTCTGGCACTCGGCCAGACAGCTCTCGCCGGACTGCAGCTGGTTGACCCGCTCCAGCAGGTACTGGTTGGTAGAGTCGATCACCGGGAAGCAGTGCACCGGCGCCATGGGGGCCAGCGCCTGCAACTGCACCTGATCGTACAGCGCCATGGGCACCGCCAGTCGATAGCCCTTGCCAGTCAGACTGAACAGATCCAGCCCAAGCTCCTTGAGGGCGGCCATGTGCTTGCTCACAGCCGCACGACTGATACCGAGCTGCTCGCCGAGCTGCTCGCCGGAATGAAACTGGCCATCGCTGAGCAAGGTGATCAGTGTCTGTCTGATGGGAGTCAGTGTCATGCCAGCACCTCATCGAGCCAAGTCTCACCGGTCAGGCCCATGAAGCGCACCTCGTGCTCCAACACTACCCCGAATTTCTGCTCCACGCTGTCGCGCACATGGGCCGCCAGGGCAATGAGCTCCATGGCACTGGCTCCCCCCAGATTGACCAACACCAGCGCCTGCTCCTGATGGACCGCGGCGCGGCCGATGGCAAAGCCCTTGAGACCGCACTGATCGATCAGCCAGCCCGCGGCCAGCTTGGCCCCCCCTTCCCCGGCCGGGTAGCAGGGCATATGCGGATATTGCTGCTTGAGCATGTCGGCCAGCGCCGTCGTTACCACGGGGTTCTTGAAGAAGCTGCCCGCATTGCCAAGTACGGCGGGGTCCGGCAGCTTGGCACTGCGGGTAGCGCAGACGGTATCGAAGATGGCCTGCGCGGTGGGCGCGTCCCCGAGCGCCGCCAGCGGCCCGTAACCCAGCACAGGCGTCCAGGCTTTGGGCAGGCGCAAACCGACGGCTGTGATGAAATGGGAATTCTGACAGGCATGCTTGAAGATGCTGTCGCGATAGCCAAAATGGCAGTCGACAGCATTGATGCGCTCCAGCTGGCCACTTTGCCAGTTGAACGCCTCGACATAGGCACAGACGCTGGCCAGCTCGACTCCGTAGGCACCTATGTTCTGCACAGGCGCGGCGCCGACCGTCCCCGGGATAAGCGCCAGATTCTCCAGGCCGTACCAGCCCTGTTGCAAGGCGTGGCACACCAGCTGATGCCACCCCTCCCCGGCGGCCACGTGCAGCAGCCAGTGCTCGCCCTCATCCTGCAGCTGAATGCCCTTCAAACGGTTAAGCACCACCAGACCGGCAAAATCATTGCAAAACAGCACATTGCTGCCGCCACCCAGCACCAGGCGGGGCAGGCTGCTCAGTTCTGGGTTGACCACGAGCTGCCGCAGGTCATCGACCTGTTCCACCTCGGCCAGCCAGAGGCAATGGGCATCGAGGGCGAGGGTGTTGAACGTCAACAAGGAGGCGTGAGGGGTGAGTTTCATCTGCGTGTCCCGACAATGGCAAGCGGGCAGTCTACCTTATATTCCCACCGGACGAAAAATCCGGCCCTCTTTTCGGACTCGGTCCGCTGGAGTAGAGTATGCGGATCCGACTCTTGAGGAAGTACTCATGAACAACCAATTTGCCGTCATCGGCCTGGGACTGTTTGGCAGCGCCCTGTGCGAAGAACTACAACGGCAGGATGCCGAGGTACTGGCGATTGATGTAGACGAGAACAAGACTCGCCAAATCGCCACCCTGTGTAGCCATGTCGTCGTCGCCGATGCGACCGACGAGGCCACGGTGGCCGAACTGGGACTGGCAAACTTTGACATCGTCTTCGTCGCCATCGGTGACAACCTGGAGACCAGCATCCTCACCACACTCGTATTGAAAGAGGCTGGGGTGAAGAAGGTCTGGGTCAAGGCGCGCGACAAGTTCCACGCAAAGATCCTGCAGAAAGTCGGTGCCGACAAGGTGATCAACCCCGAATGGGACATGGGCCGCCGGGTCGCCCAGAGCATGCTGGACAACCGGCTGTTCGACTATCTGGAGCTGGGTCACAACATGGTACTGACCGAGTTCGTCATCGGGCTGCAGCAAAATGGCAAGGTGCTGGGCGATCTGCACCTGCTGCAGCAGAACGATTTCCAACTGCTAGCCATCAAACGCGGTGAAGTGCTGCACAACGTACTGACCGGTAAGATGGAGCTGCAACTGGGCGACATCCTCATTCTGGCGGGCAACAAGCATGCCATCGACCACTGGCTGGAAACCTTATGACACGTTGGCGTAGCAGCTACGCCTTCGCCCTCCATCGGGAGCGAGACCCCCGCTGGAACGAGGCAAGGCTGATCATCGGCAGCTTTCTGATCATCCTGCTGATTGGCGCCATCTTTCTGGTGCAACCTTCCAGCCACAAAGGCGAGGTCACCTTCGTCAACGCCCTGTTCACCGCCACCTCGGCCATCAGCGTGACCGGCCTCGGGGTGGTAGATACCGGCACCGCCTTCACCCTGCAGGGGCAGATCTTCCTGCTGATACTGATGGAAATTGGCGGTCTGGGCCAGATGACCATGACCCTGCTGCTGATCGCCATGTTCAGCCAGCGTGTCGGTCTGCGCCAGCAGGTCTTGGCCAAGGAGGCGCTGGGCCAGGAGGGCTCGGTCAATATCATTCAGCTGGTGAAGCGCATCGTGCTGTTCGCCTTCATCGCCCAGCTGATCGGCACTGGCCTCATGGCGTTCCGCTGGGTGCCGGAGATGGGCTGGGAGCACGGCCTCTATGTCAGCTTCTTCCACGCGGTTTCGGCCTTCAACAACGCCGGCTTCTCGCTATTTTCCAACGGCCTGATGGATTATCGGGATGATCCCCTGATCTCGCTGGCTATTGCGCTCTTGCTGATTCTGGGGGGCATAGGTTTTACCGTTATCGTCGATCTGGTACGCAACCGCCGCTGGCGCAAGCTGAAGCTGCACAGCAAGCTGATGCTGGTCATGACCCCGGCCCTGCTGCTGGTCGGTACCCTGATGTTCTGGCTGTTGGAGCACAACAACCCGGGCACCCTCGGCAAAGCCTCCTTCGGCAACCAGTGGCTGGCGGCATTCTTTCAGTCTGCCAGCGCCCGAACTGCCGGTTTCAATACCATAAATATCGGCTTGATGACCCCGGCAGCCCTGCTGTTTCTGATGATGTTGATGTTTATCGGTGCTGGCACCACCTCGACCGGTGGTGGTATCAAGGTCACCACCTTCGCGGTCGTGCTGCTGGCGACCAAGGCGTTTCTGACCAAGCGGCCCCATGTCACCGCCTTTGGCCGTACCCTGTCGCCCCAGATCGTCACCCGTTCGCTGGCCATCATCATCGTCAGCACCATGGTGTTGATGCTGGCGATGTTCCTGCTGATGGTGACCGAGGATCTGCCGTTCGACAAAATCATGTTCGAGACCATCTCGGCGTTTGCCACTGTCGGCCTCTCTACCGGCATCACGGCCTCCCTGAGCGAGCCTGGCAAGCTCATTCTGGTGCTGGTGATGATCTGCGGCCGTCTTGGCCCCCTCACCCTCGCCTTTATGCTGGCCCGCCCGGTCGAGACCCGCATCAAATACCCGGAAGAGGGGCTCTATACGGGTTGAGTCCACATCCATAAGAGAAAGGGGCCATCACGGCCCCTTTCTCTTTCTCGGTATCGGCACCCTGTTCAACGGCTCAGGCCACCTTGGCCTTGGCCGGCCGCTTGCCCGCACTCTTGCGAGCAGTGCCAACCGCCCCCGCACCGCTCTTGCGGCGGGCGAAACGCGGCTTGCTGGCCCCCGGCGCAGCCTTGGGCAGGGCACTGAAACTGGCGCCAGAGTCCTGCCGCGCCCCCTCGATCAGGCCGTTGAGCTGCTCGGTAAGCGGCCCCATAAACTGCTGGTAGCTGGCGTGCCGCTCGGCAATCTGACCCAGGCGCTGCTCCCACAGGGCCGTCATGTCAGGTGTGGTGGCGGTAGCGGGCAACGCCAGGATCAGCGCCCGTCCGGTGGGGGTGCCCTTGATGCTCTTGCCTTGGCGCACCAGAAAACGGCGCTTGAACAGCAGGTCTATGATGCCGGCCCGGGTCGCCTCTGTGCCGAGCCCGTCGGTTTCGCGCAACGTCTTGCGGATCTCGGGGTCCTGCACGTAGCGGGCTATGCCGGTCATAGCGGCCAGCAGGGTGGCATCGGTGAACGACTTGGGCGCCTGGGTCATCTTCTCCAGCAGCTCGCTGCGCTCGCACTGCAACTCGTCACCCCGCTGCAGGGCAGGCAGGGTGCCCGCCTCCTCTTCGTCATCCTCTTCCACCCCCAGCAGGGCCTTCCAGCCCGCCTTGAGGATCCGCCGCGCCTTGGCCTGGAACAGGCCGCCGGCGATACGAAGCAGCACCTTGCTGTCGTTGTACTCGAACGGCGGATAGAACTGCAGCAGGTATTGGCGCGCCACCAGACCGTAAATGTTGGCCTCATCGCTGCTAAGGCTGGCCTCGTTGCCGCGCTTCTCGGTGGGGATGATGGCGTGATGGGCATCCACCTTACTGTCGTTCCACGCCTTGCTGCGGATCTTGCCGTCCGCCTCGCTCACCGCCCTGGCGAGCGCTGGCGCGGTCGCGGCGATGGCATCCCGCACCTGGGCCGCCCGGTTGAAATGATCGCTCGGCAGATGACGGCTGTCGGATCTCGGGTAGGTGATGAGCTTGTGGCGCTCGTAGAGTCCCTGACACACATCCAGCACCCGCTTGGCATCCATGCCAAAGCGTTTGGCGGCATCGATCTGCAGGCTGGATAGGTTGTAGGGCAGCGGCGCCGCCTGCTTGCGAGCCTGCTCCTCGACCTCTTCCACCGATGCTGGTTGGCCATTGATGCGACTGACGACCTTCTCGGCCAATGCCCGGTTGAGCACCCGCCCCTCCTCATCCTGCCAGGGTTGGCAAGCCTCGGAAGGCAGCCACTTGGCGCTGAAGCGCTCGCTACCTTCGGTCATCACATGGGCCAGCACCTCGTAGAAGGGTTTGGGCACGAAGGCCTCTATCTCCAGATCCCGCCGTACCACCAGCCCCAGCAAAGGGGTCTGCACCCGACCGACCGACAGCAGATCGCTGCAACCGCCCTTACGACCAAGCAGGGTGTAGGCCCGGGTCATGTTGATGCCGTAGAGCCAGTCGGCACGGCTGCGGGCCAGCGCCGACACCGCCAGCGGCACGAACTCCTTGTTGTCCCGCAGCTTGTCGAGGGCGCGGCGCACCGCTGGCGGATTGAGGTCACTGATGAGGCAACGCTGTACCGGCCTGGTCTTGGGGTAGCCGAGAAAGTCGATCACCTCGTCCACCAGCAGTTGCCCTTCCCTGTCCGGATCGCCGGCATTCACCACACAGTCGGCCTGCTTGATCAGCCGCTTGATGACGCTGAGCTGGGTTTTGGTCTTGGGCTTGGCGACCAGTTGCCACTGGGCGGGAATAATGGGCAGCTGCTCCATGCGCCACTGCTTGAAGGCAGCGTCGTAGGCGTCGGGTTCGGCCTGCTCCAGCAGGTGACCGATGCACCAGGTCACCACATCCCCCTGGGCAGTCTCGATGAAGCCCTCACCCTTCTTGTGGGGCTTTGGTAACACATCGGCAATGGCGCGGCCCAGACTGGGCTTCTCGGCGATAAAGAGTCGCATGGCAAACACACCTGAATACTGTATATGTGAACAGTATATACCGAGCCTTTTGCAAAGCCCAAGCCTGGCTACCTGCGGGTTCGATGATCGTGACCACGCTATCGTTCAGCACCATGACTCGGGGTCAAGGATGCAACGACTCTTCAGGATGCGCATGCGGGCCAGATGATGAAGCTGACCCTGATTCCCGCCCCGAAGGACTCTGGCTCCGTGCTGGCCAACACCGCCCACACGGTCCCGGCCAACGGCTGAGTCCACACTCGACCAACAAAAACGGCGCCATAAGGCGCCGTTTTTGTTGCTGTCAATATGCTGTAGCAGTGGAGACTCAGAAGTCGCCTTCCTGCATGTACTCTTCCGCACACTCCACCAGCTGGGGCCAGAGCTCTTCCGGTACCCAGGCATCCGGGTCATCTTCGTCGCCGTCGTACTGGGTCCAGAAATAGCGACGCAGGCCGGCGGCGAAGTCATCGCTGACTTCGGCCAGCTCGGAGAGGGGCCCCAGCCAGGCGATCCGGCGCAGACCGGAGGCGAGATCGTTGAGCGCATCCACCAACGCACGATCGTCGCTGATCTGCTCCACCAGCAGGGTGAAGCGCTCGCGGGCGCTGGCGATTTCGTCTTCGTCCAGCTCACCCACATCGGCCAACAGATCGATGAAATCTTCCAGCAGGAATGCGATCAGGCTCTCTCTGTCTTCGAACCACTGGAGCTGAGCCCCCTTGATCCCCAGTACAGAGGAATCGAACGAGTCATCAAGATGACATAGTGCCCATGGATCATCTGTCATTGCTACCCTTCCTCAGGCTTTAACCAGTGTCTTATCTTATGCTTGGCTCGCTCCCCTTGCCACCTTGAGCGGTGACGGGGCGCGGGCTAACCCAATGCCATCTGCCCCATAACGAGGCTGGATACCTAGCTCTCTACCCTTGCCACCTTGGGCAGTGACAGAGACGCCGCCAGGCCACCCAATTCTGCCCGGCCCATGATGAGATTACCTCTATAGGCCTCGGCCAGATCGGAGACTATGTTGAGACCAAGCCCCGAGCCTGGCACCTTCTCGTCGAGCCGTACCCCGCGCAGCACCGCCTTGGCGATCTGATCCTCGCTCATGCCGGGACCGTCATCCTCGATGCGCAGCGTGATCCAGCCCCCCAGCTCGGCGCTGGAGATACGCAGCTGACCGGCCGACCACTTGAAGGCGTTCTCCAGCAAGTTGCCCACCATCTCGTCGAAGTCCTGCTCCTCCACCCCGACAGCCAGATTGGCTGGCACCTGCAGATCCACCGCCTTGCCCGGATAGAGACGGGAGAAGGCGCGGCAGATGTACTCCACCCGCGCCCGCACCGGAGTCGAGACCCCGAGGATCTTGGCGGCGCCCGTCACCCGAGCCTTGCCGAGGTGGTAGTCGATGTGGCGCTGGATCTGGTCGAGCTGTTCGCCGATGGCGGCCTGATCCTCGGGTGACAACTGGGCCACCTGATTGCGCATTATGCTGAGCGGCGTCTTGAGGGCGTGGGCCAGATTGCCGGTATGGAAACGGGCCCGTTGCAGCAGTTCACCGTAGTGGTGCAGCAGGCGGTTGATGTCCTCCACCAGCGGTTGGATCTCCAGTGGATAACGCAGCCGAAATCCCTCCTGATGACCCTGATGCACCCGTCCCAGCTCGCGGCGCAGCAGATGCAGCGGGCGCAGACCATAGACGATCTGGAATATGAAGCCCAGTACCAGACCGGTAGCGGCAAAACCGAGGCCAAAGAACAGGCTGATCCGGGTCTTCTTCAAGGTCTGGGTCAGGGCACTGCTGTCCTTGGCCATCACCAGGGTAAACTCCCGATCCGAGCTCGGCAGCAACACGGCACGGGTCATGATCAGCAGCGGCTCCTTGTTGGGCCCCCTGCCGACGAAGAGATCGGGATCACCAAACGCCGATCTCAGGCCGTGCACGTCAAGGTGCACATCCCACAGCGAGCGAGAACGGTTGACGACCTCCCCCCCCAGCTCCAGCTGCCAGTAGTAGCCGGAGTAAGGTTGGCGAAAACGGGGATCCGCCATGGGCTCGGTGACGATGGGCAGGCCGTCTGGCTGGATCTCGAGCCGGGAGAGCAGATCATAGAGCTGCAGGCGCAGGAAGTCGGCTTCCGCCTCCTGCCAGTAGTTACGCATCATGGTCTGCAGGCTGAAACCTGTGGCGAACAGGAGGAGGCCGCACCAGACCATGGCGATGACCACCAGCCGCCCACGCAGGGTACGTATCAGCCTCATTGCGCGAGCCCTTGCCGTGGCTGCATCAAGGCCTGACTCATTCGTTGATCCGGTATCCGAGACCACGCACAGTCTCAATAAGATCTGAGTGGGTCTTCTTGCGGATCCGGCCGATGAAGACTTCGACGGTATTGGAGTCGCGGTCAAAATCCTGGGCATAGATGTGGTCGATCAGCTCGCTACGCGACACCACCTTGCCCCTGTGCTGCATCAGGTAGCCCAGCACCCGAAATTCGTGGGCGGTGAGCTTGATGGGGGTACCTTCGTACCATACCTGAGACGCCGCCATGTCGAGCCGCACTCCGCCTATCTCCAGGATTGAACTGGCATTACCCGCCGCCCGCCGGACCAGCGCCTGCACCCTGGCGACCAGCTCAGCCACCTGGAACGGCTTGGTGAGGTAGTCGTCAGCGCCGGCATTGAGCCCTTCAATCTTCTCGTGCAACTGGCCGCGTGCGGTCAGTACCAGCACAGGGGTATCGATCCCCTTGCTGCGCCACTCCTTCAGCACGCTCAGGCCATCGCGACCCGGCAGGCCGAGATCCAGAATAATGGCATCATAGGGCTCGCTCTCGCCGAGAAAGCCGGCCTCGTTGCCATCATGACAAAGGTCGGTCACGAAACCGGACAGACGCAGCTGTTCCGCCAGCTGGCCTGCCAGAGTCTTCTCATCTTCAACTATCAGAATGCGCATAAATGGGTATCCAAAGCAGGGTTACACTTGCGTCAGCGGAGAGGGGTCGGGCAACCATGTCTGCCCGAGCGCCCAGCAGAGGTCACTCTTTTTCTTGTGGAGGGCGGGGCTCGAACAGCCGCTCAAGATGATGGCCCTTGAGCCACACCATCTCCAGGTTGTCGGCGCGATAGCCCACCTTGATGACGCTGTTCTCGCTGTCGATGAGCTTGAGCTCATACAACCAGATGCCATCCTCTTCCCCCAAGTCGACGCGCAGCACGCGCACCGGCAGGCGAGAGGCCACGTCCATCACCTCATGAAAAGGCCTGATCCGACCCTCGCTGACCGCTTGTTGCAGCAAGGCCTCGTTCGGCGTGGTCGCCTGCGCCATCACAGGTAGCAGCAACCCAAGCAGAGACAGGGCTCTATTCATGGATGATTCATCTCCAAAAACCTAACATAATGCTGTTTATAGTCTGCCAGCCATGAATCCGGAATGAATATGATCCCACGCAGTGTTCTGCTGATCCTTTGCCTCTTTTCCACCCTTGGCTGGGCGGCCCAAGCGCGTATAGACATACCGGCGCTGGTCAAGTTGCTGTTGGCCCAAGGGTACCACGACATTCGGGAAGTTGAGCTGGAAGGGGATAAATTCGAGGTAGAAACCCTGGATGCCCAAGAGCGGCGAGTGCAGCTGCTGGTCGATGTCTACACGGGCGACATCACCAAAAAAGAGGCCGACTAGGCCTCTTTTGCTATGTGCGCTGCGCGTTGGATGAGCGCGCAACGAGTCACGCCTCTTTCAGTTTCTGCCGCTGACGCCAGGAGCGCAGCAACTTGTCCCGCCGTGGCCACAGCAGGACACAGGCCAGCAGCAAATAGATGAGCGGCTCCTGCCAGCCACTCTTCACCGACCACCAGTAGTGCACAGGCACCAGCAGGGCCACGGCATAGATCCAGTTGTGCAGCTTCTGCCAGGCCGGCCCCATGGCCCGCAGCAGGGCCGGGATCGAGGTAATGCTCAAGGCCACCAGCAGCAAGAGCGCCAGCGCCCCCACCAGTATGTAGCTGCGCTTCACCAGCTCACCACCCATCAAGCCCCAGTCGAACTGCAGATCCAGCCCCAGCCAGACCATAAAGTGCAACACGGCCCAAGCCGCACACCAGAGTCCGAGGGGGCGGCGCAGCTTGATGAGCTGCCCCTGCAGCCAGCGTTTGGCCAGCGGCGACACCAGCAGGGTGAGCAGCAGCAGATTCAGCGCCCCCTTGCCGAGATAGTGGGTCAGCCCCTGCACCGGGTCTCCCCCCAGTAATCCGGCTGGCAGGGCGTATCCCAGCCAGAGCAGAAAGCCGAGGCAGCCCAGATGTACCAGGGCACGCAGGCTCTTGATGTGCATCGACGTCAATCTCAGTACCATTTTCTCAGATCCATCCCCTGATAGAGCGAGGCCACCTCGTCGGCATAGCCGTTGAACATCAGGGTCGGCTGACGCTTGGCGCCGAAGATGCCGCCCTCGCCGATGAAGCGTTCACTGGCCTGGCTCCAGCGCGGGTGATCCACTTGTGGATTGACGTTGGCGTAGAAGCCATATTCGTTCGACGCCAGCAGATTCCAGGTGGTCGGTGGTCTCTCTTCCACCAACCGGATGGAAACTATGCTCTTGATGCTCTTGAAGCCGTACTTCCAGGGCACCACCAGCCGGATGGGTGCGCCGTTCTGGGCGGGTAATGTCTTGCCGTAGAGCCCCATCGCCAGGAAGGAGAGCGGGTTCATCGCCTCGTCGATGCGCAGCCCCTCCACGTAGGGATAATCGATGCCGCCACCGAGGGAACGGGACGCCTGTCCCGGCAGCTGCTCGGGGTCATAGAGGGTCTCGAAGGCCACGAACTTGGCGCGACTGTTGGGCTCGGCACGGCGAATGAGCTCCGCCAGCGAGATGCCGCTCCAGGGCAGCACCATGGACCAAGCCTCCACGCAGCGCAGCCGGTAGATGCGCTCCTCGAGGGTGCTCTTGTTGATGAGATCCCACACGTCCAGAGTAAACGGCTTGGCCACCTCCCCCTCCACCCGCAACTGCCAGGGTTCGGGTTTGAGGTAATGGGCATTACGGGCCGGATCCCCCTTGTCGGTGCCCAGCTCATAGAAGTTGTTGTGGGTGGTGGCCTTCTCCTCCGGGGTGATGATCACGCCCTCGGGCCGGGTGGCGGCATGGATGTTGAGTGGCCTGGTCGTGGCGTCAAGGGTCGGTTTGTCGGCGGAGAAGAGATCGAGCACGCCCGCCTGAGTGGGAAACGCCAGGGTTGCGGCCCCCAGCCCGAGTCCTTTCAGGATGAGGCGGCGATCCTGATAGACGGCTTCCGGGGTGACATCCTGCTCGGTGGGATGATGGGAAGAGCGACACTTGATCAACATGGAAAAACTCCCGGGGCTATGAGGGTGATAACCATAAGACCCGCCCCGGCCGAGTTTTATTTCACACACATTTACATGAGTTGGTACAGGGGCAGGGCCTTGGCCATGGTTCCGACAAGGAACAGCAGTACGAACACCAGCAGAGGAACGATCACATTTGGCACCATCAGACTCACTCCATGAGCAGGACAGGGCCTCTAACTATGGTGCAGGGTCAAAGACGCCACCAATGAATTTTTTTCGCGAGCGCAAGCGTATTCCTGAGTTGAAATAAGTGATGAAGATCACACACAATTTCGCCCCTGCTTGCCGCCCACCCTGCGAGGGGTAGGCTCCCCCTTTTTCCAGACGTCACTTCTTGAAGAGTCACACCATGAGCCCATTGATCGCCATCGCTATCACGACCGGGATCCTCTCCGCCATCTGGGGCTGGATCGCCGTCGCCCTCGGGCTCATCTCCTGGGTCGGCTTCCTCGGCTGTACCAGCTACTTCGCCTCCAGCGGCGGCTACAAGGCGCTGCTGCAAACCATGCTGTGCAATGTGAGCGGTATGCTGTGGGCCCTGCTGCTGATCCACGGGGATACCTGGTGGGGGGCCGGTGTGGCGGGTTACATGATGACGGGGGTGGTCGCGACCCTGATGTGCGTGCAAGCCAAGCAGCAGTGGCTCGGCTATATTCCCGGCACCTTCGCCGGTTGCTGCGCCACCTTCGGGGCGGCGGGAGAGTGGCGACTGATACTGCCTTCCTTGGTGATTGGCGCGCTGTTCGGTTACCTGATGAAGGCGAGCGGCCTCTGGCTCTCCCATAAAACCCAGAAAGCCCAAGCCGCTACCGCCGTGGTCGATCCCGCCTGAATGACGCTCACCAGCGGATAATCCGTCGCTGACACACAGGCCTCTCCTGCCCGGCTTATCCCTTCGACTTGAAATTTGCTGCTTCTATACCGTGCCGATTCAATAATTTGTAAAAATCGGTACGGTTTCTTCCCGCCATGTTGGCCGCCAGGGTCACATTGCCCTCAGTGGTACGCAGCAGGCGGATCAGATACTCCTTCTCGAACTCGGCACGCGCCTCGTTGAACGAGGGGATGCCGCCGCTGCCGCCGCTCAGGGCAGACTCCACCATGGCGGCGCCGATCACAGGACTGCAGCAGAGGCTGGCCAGCTGTTCCACCACGCTGTAGAGCTGGCGCACGTTGCCGGGCCAACCCGCCGCGGCCAGCAGGGCCAGCGCCTCCGGCGAGAAACCGAGGGCCGCGCAGTCGCCGTGACGGCTGCGATATTCGTCCAGCGCCTGTCTGGCCAGCAGCGGAATATCTTCACTGCGGGCACTGAGGGGCGGCAATGTGATGTTCGCCACGTTGAGGCGGTAGAAGAGATCCTCCCGAAAGCGCCCCTCCTCCATCGCCGCCACCAGATCCTGATGACTGGAGCTGATGACCCGCACCTCGGGGATACCCTGACCGTACTCCTGCAGCACCTGCAGCAACTTGGCCTGCAATGACTCCGACAGACCTCCTATCTCGTCGAGAAACAGGGTCGCCCCCTTGGCCTGCTCGAACAGGCCGGACTGACCGTCCTCGCCAAACAGCTGCAGATCCAATGCATTACACGGCAAGGCGGCGCAGTTGATGGCGTGCAACGGCTTGTCACAGCGACTGCTGGCCTGATGCAGTGCCTGGGTCATCACCCCTTTACCGGAACCGGACGGCCCCATGATCAGCACGGGCACGTCCATGCCGGCTATGCTGTTGGCCTGGATCAGCAGCTGCTCCATCTGTGGGTTGCGGGTCAGGATCAGCGATTGCCAATCCTGCCGCTGCTTTGGGCGAGTCAGGCTCAGCGCATGCTCTATGGTGGCAAACAGCTCATCCTTGTCGATGGGCTTGGTGAGAAAGCTGAACACCCCGGAACGGGTGGCCTGAATGGCATCGGGTATCGTACCGTGGGCTGTCATTATGATGACCGGCAGCCCCAGCCACTGGGACTGGATGCGCTCGAACAGCGCCAGTCCGTCCATGCCCGTCATACGCAGATCGCTCAGCACCAGATCGGCCCGCTGCTGGCGCAGTCTGTCCAGCGCCCCTTCGGCGCTGTCGGCGGTATCCACCACGTAGCCTTGGCTGCGCAGGCGCATGCTCATCAGTTTGAGCAGGCTGACATCGTCGTCGACCAGCAGGATGCGACTCATTTTAGCGCCTCGCCATTGCCGTTCAGCTTGCGCTGATTGAGCTGTTCATCGATGGCGGAGAGCTGTTCGATCTGGCGATGCAGACGCTGCACCTCCTGACTCTGATCGTCGCGTCGGCTATCACGGGCCAGCAGCTCCTCACCGAGGGCAATCCAGCTGCGCAGGAAGGCCTGGGCATCCAGCCCCAGCTCGGGCAGCAGGCTTTTGAGTTTGTCCAGTCCGGCCCGGCGATTTGCCACCGACTCGGACGGATGGGTATTGACCATGGCCAGACTGACCCGGCTCTCGATATCGGTCGCCCCCTTGAGGCGCTGGCGCTCCTGCACCCGCTGCAGGGCATGGCTGGCCAGCAACCAGTCCGAGTACTGCAGGCGCACCTGCATCTCCTTGTTGGCAAACTCCATCCGCTTGGCGAGGGCGAGATCCGACGACACCACCGGTTCACGCGCTGGCAACAGGGAGCAGCCTGTGAGCAGCCCCATCATCAATACCGGAACAACACATTGTTTCATCTTAGGCTTCACTTCAACGTCAACCGGAAACAGACATCCGCCTGTTCATCTTCAACCAATACCAGCTCGCCGCCAAGACTCATCGCCGACTCGCGAGCGATAGAGAGCCCCATACCGGAGCCGTTCAACAAACCTTGTCGCACTAGGCTGCCCTGTTCGAACGGCTCGAAGATCCGTTCCCGCTCGGCCACCGGAATGGAGGGCCCCTCGTTAGCCACCTCCAGCCAGCCGCCATCGACATCCTGCCCGGCACGGATCCAGATCTGGCCACCCTTGGCGCCATAACTGACCGCGTTGGAAAACAGATTGTCGAGGATCAACCGCAAGCGATACGACTCGGCCTGCAGCATGATTGGATCGGTCGGCAAGTGTACACTGATTTGTTTGGATTCCAGCGCCAGCCGGTACTCGGCAGATAATTCAGACAGCAGGGGCGCCAACGCCACCGGGGTCAAGTTGAACACCTCCTGTTGGCTGAGGCGGTTGAAGTCGAGCAGGCGTTCGATCAGGGTCTGCAACCTGCGGCTGTTCTCCTCCAGCATCTGGCAGATCTCCTGCTGATCCGGGGTCAAGGGCCCCACAAGCTGCTCTGAGAGCAGATCCGCCCCCTCCCGCAACACCGCCAGCGGGGTCTTCAACTCGTGAGAAACGTGGCGCAGGAACTGGTATTTCTGCTGCTCCAACTCCTTCAATTTGTCGTGCAGCCAGCCGATCCGCTCCCCCAGCAATACCAGTTCAGCCGGCCCGTCCACCGGGCGCTTGTCCGGTTCCACACCGGCACCCAGGCTCAAGATCCGCGACTCAATCTGACGTACCGGGTGGATGATCAGATAGGTAAACAGCAATACCAGCAACAGGCTGAGCACGGCCACGAAGCCGCTGACCCACCAGATCTCCGTCATCAGGTCGGCGATAGTGGCTCGCACCCGGCTCACATGCTCATCAACCTGGCTGCGGGTAATTATTTCAAGTTGCTGATTAAATTGATTAAATTCATCAAACTTCGGACTGGTCGACTCAGCCTTGGCGCGGGTCAGATCCTGCATGCTGTCGAGCCAGGTCAGCGCCTGTTCGAGCCCCGTGTAGACCTCGGCATCCGGGATCGAACTTTGATGGGCGGCGAGCAGGCTGCGATAGCTCGCCAGCTGCTGCTGATAACTGGCCAGGATGCGCTCATCTCCCAGTACGGCATAACGACGAAGAGTACGCTCCAGATCAATGGCTTGAGTGGTGAACAGTGTCGCCCGTCGGGTATCGCGCACCGCACGTTCCAGCTCGTCGCTGGTCAACTGGCTGAGGTGTTCGAGAGCCTGGCTGTCGTGCCAGATCATGCCGCCCAGCGGCATCAATACCAGGACGAAGCCCATCAATACCACTTGCAACAGGGAGCGTGGGCGTACCTTGGTCATCTTGGACTATCTCGATTCATCATGGGTGGGCCAGCATATCCGCACTCCCCCAAAAAGCAAAACCGGCCAGGGGGCCGGTTCATACTGCAAAATGAGGGATGGGGTTCACGCCAGACCGACGGATACCACACAGATAATCAGGATCATCGCCAACGCGCCAGACGTGGTCAACAGTGCCCACTTCAGTTCCACACTCATGCAAACCTCCTTTTTGCCAACACAGAGCTTGATCACAACAGACAAGTTGATGTTAATGCATAGTTAATCCGATTATCGTGAGCTGTGTATATATTTCATATGAGCCCTACGCAAGGACCGATAAAGATGTTCTATCTGTGCAGCATTGGATCGAATCTCGATCCCCATCAGCATGTCAGCCAGGCGCTCGGCGAACTGCTCGAGCGTTTCGGTCGCCTGCATCTGAGCTCGGTGATCCAGACCAAGCCGGTGGGAATGCACTCCCGTCACGACTTCCTCAACTGCCTGTTTGTCACCGAAAGCACGCTGGCGCCCCAGCAGCTGAAAACCTTCTTCATCGCCATGGAGCTGGCGCACGGTCGGGATCGCAGCGATCCGAACTGCAAGGTGCTGGACCGGCCGCTGGACATAGACATTCTGGCCAGCAGCCCGACTGATGACTTCGCCGCCACCCGGGTCGATGCCTATCTCAACGAGCTGCTGGCCGAACTGTATGGGCAGGGGGAGGTTCACGACCACAAGGTGATGCTACCACTGCATACCCGGCAGATGGAGGGCAAGGTGATCGAGGAGCAGCGGGTCGGCCTCACCCCCCTCGCCCTGTATCAGGCAACAGAGGTCTCTGTCGCCAGGAGCTGAAGATCAGGGCTTGCGCCATTGCAACCCTGGATCAGAGCTCAGATGACGGCCAGGCTGCGACCGCCATCGACCCGGATACTGGCGCCCGTCATGTAGTCGTTCCCCATCAGCAGCTGCACCGCCTGCCAGATGGGCTCGAGTCCTCCTTCCCGCGCCAGCGGCGTTTTCGCCAGCACCTGCTGGCGCCACGCGTCACCATGTTCGTCGAGAAACAGTATGGGGCCAGGCTCTATGGTATTGACCCGGATGGCAGGCGCCAGTTCGCGGGCAAAGCTCATGGCAAGGGAGTGAGCCCCCGCCTTGGTGGCCACATAGCTGGCAAACTGGGGGACCGGGGCGTGAATGTAGATATCCGTGATGTGGATGATGCTGGCATTGCCATGGCTGGCCAACCGGGGCGCCAGCCCCCGGTTGAGCTGGAAGGGGGCCGCCATGTGCACACGATAAAACTGCTCGAACTGGGCCAGTTGCGCCGCCGGATCCGCCGCCTGGGGCTCGAAAGCCGAGGCGTTGTGGATCACCAGCGCCAGATCCTGATGGGCGGCCAGCGCCTCGATCAGCCTGCCAACCTCCTCTTCACGAGCGAAATCCGCCTGCACCAGCTCGACCCCGAGCGCCGCCAGTCTGGCCAGCTCGGGCCGCTCGCTGCGATAACTGCCCGTCACCTGCCAGCCGGCCGCCACCAGCTGTTCACACAGATAAAAACCGAGCCGGCGGCCACACCCTGTCACCAATGCACGCATAACCTCTCCTTTTGTCATTGCTTGCCGACCCGTGGCAAGGCCGTGCCTATCAATCTCCACGGCACAAGCCATTGGCCCCGCTCGCCGTCCTGCGGCCATAGTGACACCACTTTACCCCTTTTGGAGCCACCCATATGCTGCAGATCCGCGATCACATGAGCCGCCTGACCCACTCCCTCACCCCGCGACTCAGCCTGGCCGAGGCGCTGGACAAGCTGCACCACTCCGGGCTGAGCGGCCTGCCGGTGCTGGACGAGCAAAAACGGCTGATCGGTTTTCTCTCCGAGCAGGACTGCATTCCCAGCCTGCTCACCGGCAGCTACCACTGCGACACCCGCACCCGGGTGGAAGACCTCATGAGCCACACGCCGCTCTCGGTCGCCCCGGACGACAGCATAGTGGACCTGGCGCGCCAGATGAGCGAGGCCAAGCCCAAGATCTATCCGGTACTGCAAGGGGGCAAGGTGCTCGGTATCATCAGCCGCCATCAGGTGATGCAGGCCCTCAATCAGCAGATGAAAGGCTGCCAGCAGACCTAGCTCTGGTAGCGCCCCTTGTCACCAATATCAAAGTGCAGAGGCATGCGCCACTTGGCCAGACTCAGCAGACAGAGCAGCAGGCCGCACGCCAGGGAAACCGGCGCGGCGGCCCAGTCGAGCCGGGCCCATTCCAGCCCCCATAACAATGGCAGCAACAGGGGAACCGCCTTGATGCCAGGAATGGCGAAACAGAACTGCTCCTTGAAGGCCAGGCCGGAAAGCGTGGCCAGCGCCGCCCCCAGCACCAGCATGTCCGGCGCCCCGCTGGCGCTCAGTATCAGGCCGCCCCAGGCCATCACCTGCAAAATGAAGCGAATACGCTTGTCATAGATATGCAGACAGAGTCCGCACACCCCGCTCGCCACCACCATGGACACCAGCCAGATCGCCGGCGGTAAAAAATCCTGCCCAATCAGCAGGCTGGCCCCTCGACATACCAGTAATAAAGCTGCCAGACTCAGGCCAAGGCGATAGAGGCAGACCGACAACCTGTCGATACCGTCCAGTTGACTTTCGATTTCAGGATTTGCCATCCGGGGTCGTCTCTGTTGAATATCCGGGCCATTATACTTGAATTATGCCCGTGGACGGTTCCCTATTCAGGGCAGGAGATGTTGTTTGCGAAGGTTCATTCTGCTCTGCCTGCTGCTTCCCCTCTGGCTCCAGGCCAAAGAACTGGTCATAGGTGGCACACTGGAACCGCCACTGAAATTTCTGGACGACCAGGCCCGCCCCTGTGGACTGGATGTGGACATGGTCACCGCCATCTTCGGCAAGCTCAAGGTCCCCATCAGGATCGAGCTGGCCGACTCGGGCGCCCGCCTCACCCGTAATGCCGAAACCGGCGTGTATGACCTGGTGATGACCCACTCCTACAAGCCGGAGCGAGAGAGCTATCTGCTCTACCCAAAGCAGTCTCATCTGCGTCATAGCTGGCACTTCTTCGTGCGCAAGGCCGATATGCGGAAGATCCACTACGACACCCTGAGCGATCTCAAACCCTGGCGCATCGGCGTCACCAAAGACTTCTCCTACACCCCTGAACTGGCGGCGGCCCTGGCCGATCCGGCATATCACTTCCAGGGGATCCCTATCAACCAGCTGCAACTGCGCAAGCTGAACGCCGGACGTATCGATGCCGTGCCCATGCCGCTGGTCACCGCCTTCGCCCAGATCAAAGAGGTGGGGCTGGAGGGCAAGCTCGACTACCTGCCCAAGCCCCTCAAGACCAGCCCCTACTACACCGTCTGGACCAGGGCTCGCGCCGATGCCGGCACCCCGGCCCTGATGGCGGCCTACGATGCCGAGCTGTTGCATATGAAGCGGGATGGCCGGCTCAAGGCCATCTACGACAAGTACGGCATCCCCTATATCGCGCCCTGATCCGACGGTCAGACTCTTTCATCAAGGTTTCACGTCTCTCACTATCGGATGCTGCAGCGAAATGCGCGCTTCGCATGTGACATGGATATCGCGCTTCCCTCCACGCGCAATAGGCTTCAGGGCTTCACATCGCGCAGGATCGGATTCTGTAACGAGATCAGGGTTTCAGTGGACTGGATCTCGTCTATGGTCTGGATCTTGTGGATCAGCACCGTCTGCAACTCGTCGATGGAGCGGGTCATCACCTTCATGAAGATGCTGTAGTGGCCTGTGGTGTAGTAGGCTTCCACCACCTCGTCCAGCGCCTGCAGCTTGGCCAGCGCCGAAGGATAATCCTTGGCGCTCTTGAGATTGATGCCGATGAAGCAGCAGACGTCATAGCCCAGCTTCTTCGCGTTCACCTGCACCCGTGTACCCTCGATGATCCCCGCCTGCTTCATCTTCTCCACCCGCACATGAATGGTGCCCGGGCTGACCACCAGCTGTTTGGCCAACTCGGCGTAAGGGATCCGCGCATTGTCCATCAGGGCGGTGAGGATGGCCTGATCGAGATTATCGATCCGATAATTTTCCGACACTTTTTTGCACTCCCTTTGACGATATCTCATTAATGACGGCTTTATTTTGAAGAAAAAAACACACAAAGCCTATTTCTATTAACGAATATTGAATTTACTTGGCAATCTGTTGAAGAATCGTCACATCCAACGAATTTGAGACAGGTATTCAGCATGAAACAGCACTACATTCGCAGCCAACAACAGATCAGCTTCGTCAAAGAGATGTTCTCCCGCCAACTCGCCCAGCAACTGGGTCTGATGGAGGTGCAAGCCCCCATTCTGAGCCGGGTCGGTGATGGCACTCAAGACAACCTCTCTGGCCACGAGAATGCGGTGCAGGTCAAGGTGAAGACACTCCCCGAACACAGCTACGAGGTGGTGCACTCACTGGCCAAGTGGAAGCGCCAGACCCTGGGTCGCTTCGGCTTTGGCCCGGGTGAGGGTATCTACACCCACATGAAGGCGTTGCGTCCGGACGAAGACAAGTTGACCCCCATCCACTCCGTCTACGTGGATCAGTGGGACTGGGAGAAGGTGATGCCGAGCGAGCGCCGCGATCTGGCCTATCTGCAGGAGACGGTGCGTGGCATCTGGGCTGCCATCAAGGCCACCGAGCGCGCCGTCTGTGCCGAGCATGAGCTGACCCCTTTCCTGCCAAGCGAGATCCAGTTCCTGCACAGCGAAGCGCTGCTGACCCGTTACCCGGATCTCGACGCCAAGGGGCGCGAGCGCGCCATCGCCAAGGAGCTGGGCGCCGTCTTCCTCATCGGTATCGGCGGGGCCCTCTCCCACGGCGAGCGCCACGATGTACGCGCCCCTGACTATGACGACTGGAGCAGCCACAGCGAGCTGGGTCTGGCGGGTCTGAACGGTGACATCCTGGTGTGGAACCCGGTGCTGGAAGACAGCTTCGAGATCTCCTCCATGGGGATCCGGGTGGACGCCGAGGCCCTGCGCCGCCAGCTCGCCATCACCGGCGATGAAGATCGCCTGCAATACGACTGGCATCAGGATCTGCTGGCAGCACGGATGCCGCAGACCATAGGCGGCGGCATAGGCCAATCCCGTCTGGCCATGTTGCTGCTGCAAAAAGAGCATATCGGTCAGGTACAGGTCGGCGTCTGGTCCCCCGAGATGAAGGCCGCCATCCCGGGCATGTTGTAAGCCGGTTTTCTTGTAAAGGAGCATATCGACAAACAGGCACAGGTCGGCGTCTGGTCCCCCGAGATGAAGGCCGCCGTGCCGGGCATGCTGTAAGCAAGATAATTCAATGGGTCTGACCTGCGAGCTGTGGCACGCAGGTCAGACCTGACAGGTGTGTGGCCGCCCGGGATGATAGAGCGCATCACGGGCATGCTGTAAGGAGAGGGTCACCCTGACCCTCTGCGAAACCGGGGCTTGCCCCTGCGACCCGCTCAACCCACGCAAGGTCGCGTTACTACATTCCTCCCGGCAATCTTCGGATTGCCGTTTTTTTATGGCGGAAATACATATGCGAACCCCGCACCTATGTTGGTCTGCCGTGGCAGCCCCACTTTCCGTTTGCCGGTGCAATGGCAGGCGAAGAGGCTCTCCACCTCCTCCTGTTGCAGATACATGCCCAGTGCCGCAGCTCGCTGCGGGCTGGAAAATTTCAAATGCAAGCCACCGATGACGGCATACACTCGCTCATCACCACACACCTCCTTGGCCCGTTGGACAATATTTTCGACCCCGGCGTGACCGCAGCCAATGAAGATGATGAGCCCACGAGGGCTCTTGTAGGCCAGCGCCGAATCATCCGATATGGCGTCCTTCTCTATTCGCCCACCACGCAGTATGTAGCCAAGCAGGGAAGGAGCGGCCTTGTCGCGCCGCGCTACGCTCCCGAGGAACACCAGACGTTCCGAAAGCCACATCTGCTCGGCCGAGCAGTGGGCAAGCAAGCCCCTCGCCACCAGCGACTCCCGCACCAAATCCCCCGAGAGGCGATAAAGGTTGCGACGCAAGAAGGGCAACGGCAGAAAATAGCCCCGTTCGCAGAACACATCCGGACAGGCTATCAAGGGGATCGGATCGGAATAGACCGGCAGCAAGCTGATACCGCCCACATGATCGTAATGACCGTGAGATAACACCACGTGAGTGAGCGAGGCGAGATCGATCCCCATCACGGCAGCATTGTGTTGCAAAGCCTGTCCGCGACCGCTGTCAAACAACACCTTGAGGCCATCGCACTCCAACAGTAACGACAGCCCCTTTTCAGGCAAACAGCCGGGTAGATGAACATCATCATCTACCAGCACGGAAAACTTGAGCATCCCAATTACCCCGAAAACAAAACGCAGGCACTAAGCCTGCGTTTTTTATAGTGCGACCCGGTTACTGGGTCATGGTCAGGCCATTGCTGTCGGCCCCCAGCAGCCACTTCTTGCCGGGGACGATGCGACCGGAGAGCAGCGCCTGGGCCAGCGGGTTCTCCACCTTGTGCTGGATTGCCCGCTTGAGGGGCCGCGCCCCGTAGACGGGGTCGAACCCGGCATGCACCAGCTTCTCGAGCAGCGCCTCGCTCACCTCCACCTCGTAACCCTGGGCCTCCAGGCGGCCCATCAGGCTCTTGAGCTGGATGCGGGCGATGGACTTGATGTGAGCCTCGTCGAGGGGATGGAACACCACTGTCTCGTCGATCCGGTTGATAAACTCCGGTCGGAAACTGCGGGTCAGCACCTCCATCAACATGGCCTTCATCTCATCGTAATCCTTCTCGGAGTGGTGCTCCTGGATCAGATCCGAGCCGAGGTTGGAGGTCATGATCACCACCGAGTTGCGAAAATCGACGGTACGACCCTGACCATCGGTCAGGCGGCCATCATCGAGCACCTGCAACAGGATATTGAACACATCCGGGTGCGCCTTCTCCACTTCGTCGAGCAGGATCACCGAGTAGGGGCGACGGCGTACCGCCTCGGTCAGATAACCCCCCTCCTCATAGCCCACGTAGCCGGGAGGTGCGCCCACCAGACGGGCCACGCTGTGCTTCTCCATGAACTCGGACATGTCGATCCGCACCATGGCGTCCTGGGTATCGAACAGGAACTCGGCCAGCGCCTTACACAGTTCCGTCTTGCCCACCCCGGTGGGCCCCAGGAACAGGAAAGAGCCGATGGGACGGTTCGGATCCGAGAGTCCGGCACGGGAGCGGCGAATGGCGTTGGAAACCGCTTCAACCGCTTCCTCCTGACCAATCACCCGGCTGTGCAACTGCTCTTCCATCCTCAGCAGCTTGTCGCGCTCCCCTTCCAGCATGCGGGCCACCGGAATGCCGGTTGCACGGGCCAGCACGTCGGCTATCTCCACGTCTGTGACCCGGTTGCGCAGCAGGCTGGTCTCCTGCATCTCGGCCTGGGTGGCGAGATCCAGCTGTTTCTCCAGCTCGGGAATGCGACCGTATTGCAGCTCTGACATGCGACCGAGATCACCGGCGCGGCGTGCCACGTCGAGATCCTGACGGGCCTGCTCCAGTGCCGCCTTGATGTACTGGGTACCGGCGAGGGCAGCCTTCTCGGCCTTCCACACCTCATCCAGCTCGTTGTATTCCCTATCCTTTTCGCCGATCTCCTGATTGATGAGATCGAGCCGCTTGCGGCTGGCGTCGTCATCCTCTTTCATCAGCGCCTGCTGCTCCAGCTTGAGCTGTATGATGCGCCGCTCCAGCCGATCGAGTGACTCGGGCTTGGAGTCTATCTGCAGCCGGATGCTGGCCGCCGCCTCGTCGATGAGATCGATGGCCTTGTCCGGCAACTGACGGTCAGCGATATAACGGTGCGACAGCTGGGCCGCCGCCACAATCGCGGGGTCGGTGATCTGCACATGGTGGTGCAGCTCGTAACGCTCCTTCAGGCCGCGCAGGATGGCGATGGTGTCTTCCACGCTCGGCTCTTCCACCAGCACCTTCTGGAAGCGACGCTCGAGGGCAGCATCCTTCTCTATGTACTGGCGGTACTCGTCCAGGGTGGTGGCGCCGACGCAGTGCAGATCGCCACGGGCCAGCGCAGGTTTCAGCATATTGCCCGCGTCCATGGCCCCCTCGCCCTTACCGGCGCCGACCATGGTGTGCAGCTCGTCGATGAAGAGGATGACGTTGCCCTCCTCCTTGGCCAGATCGCTCAGCACGGCTTTCAGCCGCTCTTCAAACTCGCCACGGTACTTGGCTCCGGCTACCAGGGCGCCCATGTCGAGCGATAGCACCCGCTTGTTCTTGAGCCCTTCCGGCACTTCACCGTTGATGATGCGCTGGGCCAGCCCTTCGACGATAGCGGTCTTGCCGACGCCGGGGGCACCGATCAGCACAGGGTTGTTCTTGGTACGGCGTTGCAGCACCTGGATGGTACGTCGGATCTCTTCATCGCGACCGATCACCGGATCCAGCTTGCCGAGCTCGGCCCGTTCCGTGAGGTCTATGGTGTATTTTTCCAGCGCCTGGCGATTCTCCTCGGCGTTGGCATCTTCGATCTTTCTGCCACCGCGCACCTTGTCGATGGCGGTTTCAAGTTTCTCTTTGCTCAGGCCCTGGGCACGCAGCAGCTCGCCCAGGTTGCCCCTCTCGTCGAGGGCAGCCAGCACGAACAGCTCGGATGAGATGAACTGATCCTTGCGCTGCTGAGCCAGCTTGTCACAGACGTTGAGCAGGCGACCCAAACCATTGGAGAGCTGCACGTCGCCCTCCACACCGCTCACCTTGGGCAACCGATCCAACTCTTCACCGAGGCGAGAGCGCAGGGCATTGATGTCCATCCCGGTCAGGGTGAGCAGTGGACGAATGGAGCCACCGTCCTGATTGACCAGCGCGGTCATCAGATGGACGGGTTCGATAAATTGGTGATCACGACCCAGTGCAAGGGACTGGGCATCGGAAATAGCAACCTGGAATTTGCTGGTCAGGCGATCGAGGCGCATCGCGCTCCCCCTTTCAGACAGACGCCGCTCATGCGGCAAACAACATAACTTTCTGAGATGAAAGATGAGGCCCGTACGGGCTATTTCAAGGGGAAGGGTTGGTTATTTTTTCTGCAAAGTGGGGAACGGGCAGAATACCCGCCCCTCTCGGACTGGCTTGGCAGCGACAGGGGCGGGACAATTGCTGACCGGATACGTATCCGGTACTTAGCGGGCCAACCAGATGATGGAGGCCATCCGGCCAGTCTGGCCATCGCGACGATAAGAGTAGAACTGCTCGCTATCGCCGAAGGTGCAGAACTCGCCGCCATAAATAGCGCTCACACTGGCTCGAGCCAGCCGCAACCGGGCCAACCGGTAGATATCCGCCAGCCATTTCCCCTCGTTGGGCGAAGGTTCGAATGCGGCTTCCGCTTCGGCCTGCTCCGCCATAAAAGCATCGCGCACCTCGCCCCCCACCTCGAACGCTGCGGGGCCTATGGCCGGGCCAAGCCAGGCGAGAAGATCGCGAGGATCGCAACCCATGGCCCGGATGCTGGCTTCCAATACCCCACCTTGCAGCCCGCGCCAACCGGCATGGGCGGCTGCCACCACAGTACCTGCCCGATCGCAAAAGAGCACCGGCAGGCAGTCGGCGGTCATCACTATGCAGGCCTGCCCTGCCTCATGGGCGCAAGCCGCATCGGCATCCGACACGGCATCATACTGGTTGCTGACCGGATGAACGACGGTACCGTGCACCTGATTGAGCCAGTTAAGGGGGCCGGGGATCCGGGCGGCCTGCTGCAAGCGGGCACGATTGGCCTCGACCCGCGCTGGCGCGTCCCCCACATGGGCGCCCAGATTGAGACCGGCGAACACCCCTTCACTCTCGCCGCCATCCCGGGTGGTCGACAGGGCTCTGACGCAAGCCGGTGCTGGCCAGTCGGGTTCGATCCATTTCATCTGTGGCTCCTTTCATTCATATAAAAACGGGGCTCCTGAAAGGGAACCCCGTTTGGCATCTATTCGGGCCGGATGACGGCAGAAACCGACGCAGGCCCTATCGCATCAGTTCCAGACCAGATCGTCCGGATTGGCGAGGGTATCCGCGCGCAGCACTTCCATCAGCTCCACCATGTCTTGCGGTGTGGCGGAGTGCCACTGCATCACTTCACCCGTGATGGGGTGCGCCAGTTGCAGCATGGTCGCATGCAACGCCTGACGATTGAAGCTGCGCAGCATCTGGGTCAGCTCCGGGGTTGCATTGCGCAGCAGGCGCAGACGGCCACCGTAGGCGGGATCCCCCACCAGCGGATGCTTGATGTGCGCCATGTGCACACGGATCTGGTGGGTACGACCGGTTTCCAGACGCAGACGCAGACGGGTGTGGCCACGGAATTTCTCGTGTACCCGATAGTGGGTCACGGAAGGACGGCCATTGGGCACCACAGCCATGTGGGTACGCTGGGTCGGGTGACGGCCGATGGGGGCATCAACTGTGCCGCCTGCGGTCATGTGACCGATGGCGATGGCTTCGTACTCACGGGTGATCTGGCGCGCCTGCAGCGCCTCCACCAGATGAGTCTGGGCGGGCACCGTTTTGGCAACCACCATCAAGCCTGTGGTGTCTTTATCCAGACGGTGCACTATACCGGCGCGGGGTACCTCGGCAATGCCTGGATAGCGATGCAGCAGGGCGTTGAGTATGGTGCCATCCGGCGTGCCTGCACCCGGGTGAACCACCAGACCGGCCGGTTTGTCGATCACCAGAATGTGTTCATCTTCGTAGACGATGTTGAGTGCTATGTCCTGAGCATCCCAGCGGGTGTCATCTTCCAGCTCGACATCTACATGTACCTGTTGCCCGGCCATTACCTTCTCGCGCGGGGTGTTCGCAACCTGACCATCCAGGGTCACTCTGTCCTGTAAAATCCACTCCTTGATGCGTGTTCGGGAGTAGTCTGGAAATAATTCAGCAAGGGCCTGGTCGAGTCTCTGCCCGAATTGGTGATCCTGAAATTCGCCTGTCAGTTCAATATGCTGGCTCATGTATGGTCTCTTGAGCGGGGGGTATCAATTCGAAATAATCCGGGTATTCTAGCTTTTCTTTTAGCCAAGCATAACGGATACTTTGCCAATTTCGTGGAAATGGACCGGATGTTGTTGATGGGAAAGAAGTCTCACCTGCTGATGTCGCTCGCCTTGGTTGCTACCTTGATCACGGGCTGTTCCAGCACCAAACCCAAGGTCCCCGACGAACCGCCGGAGACCCTGTACCAGAAAGCACGCCTCAAGCTGGATGCCGGTAACTACGTGAATGCTATCGAATTATTGGAAGCATTGGACTCGCGTTATCCTTTCGGCGCCTACTCCAACCAGGTTCAGCTTGACCTCATTTACGCCTACTACAAACAGGACGATACCGCCCAGGCGATCGCCAATATCGACCGTTTTATCCGCCTCAATCCGGCGCATAAAAATATCGATTATGTGTTCTACATGCGCGGCCTGACCAACATGGCCAGCGATTACAACTTCTTCCAGGACCTCCTGAGCATCGATCGGGACGATAAAGACCCCTCTTATGCCCGTCAGGCCTTCCAGGACTTCAAGACGCTGTTGCAGAACTATCCCAACAGTGTCTATGCCGCCGATGCCCGTGCTCGCATGATCGGCCTGAAGAACCGCCTTGCCCGCTACGACCTGAGCGTGGCCGAGTTCTACGTGAAGCGCAACGCGCTGATCGCTGCCGCCAACCGGGCCAAGCTGATTGTCGAGACCTATCCCGACACGGCCGAAACCGAGAAGGCGCTGGAGATCATGGTCCGGTCTTACGAGACCCTGAAGATGCCGGCCCTGACCCAGAATGCCCGCGAAGTGCTGGCCAAGAACTACCCGGACAACCGCCTCGGCCGTGGCTGAGCGAAATGGCTAAACCGGTAGCAACAAAAAACCGATGCCCAGGCATCGGTTTTTTTATGCCTGCCATGTGGTCCAGGCCGTGACGAGGAGGATGGCGCAGTGCTATGCGCCATCCTCCTTATCCTGTTATCTCGCCACATTGCCCGCCACGTTGAGCACGTCCCAGGTGCGAGAGAAGGGGGGGGCATAGGCAAAGTCCAGCATGCCAAGCTGCTCGGTAGTCACCCCCATGGTGATGGCGACCGCCAGCGCGTCGATGCGGTGGACCGCCCCCTTGCGACCCAGGATCTGGCCGCCCAGCAGCCGCTTGCTGGCCGGATCAAACACCAGCTTGACGTGGATATCTGACTGGCCCGGGCAGTAGTTGGTGTGGCACTTGTCCTTGATCACCACGGTGCGATAGTCGATGCCCATCGCCTGGGCTTCTTGCTCACAGAGACCGGTGCGCCCCACCTCCAGCCCCAGTACCTTGAGCGCAGCAGAGCCGAGGGTGCCCGGGAACGTCTGCTCGCCCCCGGCCAGGTTCTCGCCCACCATCCGGCCCAGCTTGTTGGCGATGGTGGCGAGCGGCACATAGACCTGCTGCTGCTTGACGCTGTGCCAGACGCTGGCGCAGTCGCCGGCAGACCAGACGTTGGCCAGCGAGGTACGGCCCTGCCTGTCCACCTCGATGGCGCCATTGGCCAGCCGTTTGATGCCAGTGTCAGCCAGAAACTCGGTGTTGGGCTTGACCCCGGTGCAGACCACCACGATATCGGCCTCGTACTCGCCCTGGCTGGTTCGCACGCCGGTCACCCTGCCATCCCCCAGCAACGCCTCAACGCGCTCACCCAGATGGAGAGAGACGCCCTGCTCGCGCAGTTCGGTTTCGATGTGATGGGTGATCTCGCTGTCGAAGGCATCCGGGATGACCCGATCCGCCAGCTCGATCAGGCGCACTTCTTTGCCCTGATGGACCAGCGCCTCGACCACTTCCAGCCCGATAAAGCCGGAGCCAATCACCAGGGCGCGGGTGTTGCGCTTGTCCTGCACCGCCTCCTTCAACGCCAGTCCGTCAGCCATCCGGCGCAGACCGAATACCCCTTGCTGCTGCAAACCGGGGATGGGGGGCATCACTTCACGGGCACCGGTGGCAATCATCAGTCGATCGTAGCGATCGGTGAAGGTATCGCCGTTGTATTCCACCACCAGGGTCTGGGCAGCCGCGTCGATGCTGAGCACCCGGTGACCAATCTTGACCTCGATCCCCTTGGCAGCGAACTGCTCGGGGGTGAACTCGGCCATGTAGCCGGGCTCCTGAAACTCGTCACCGACGAAGTAAGGCAGGCCGCAGGCACCGAAGGAGATCACCTCGGAAGCCTCGTACACCACTATGTCAGCCTCTTTGGCCAGTCGGCGCGCCTTGGCCGCCGCACTCATACCGGCGGCTTCGCCACCTATGATCAGGATTCTCATCGTTTTTCCTTTCAATGGCGAAGGGAGGGCATGCCCTCCCTTCTGTCTATAGATGGGCAGAGGCTGACCCCTCCCCTGGCGTGCGGATCAGCGGATCAGATGGTGGACTCTTCGCCGTCCAGACACACCTCGTGCTCGCTGTTGAACACCTGCATATCGGTCTCGCCCATCAGCCGGCTGGTAACCGTACCGGCCGTGATGGAGCCAGAGACGTTCAGCGCAGTGCGGCCCATGTCGATCAGCGGCTCGATGGAGATGAGCAGGCCAGCCAGTGCCACCGGGAAGTCCAGGGCAGAGAGCACGATCAGCGCGGCGAAGGTGGCGCCGCCACCGATCCCGGCCACCCCGAACGAGCTGACCGTGATGATGGCGATCAGCGTCATGATGAAGCCGGGATCCATGGGGTTGACCCCCACGGTCGGGGCTATCATCACCGCCAGCATGGCCGGATAGATGCCCGCGCAGCCGTTCTGGCCAATGGTGGAACCGAAGGAAGCGGCGAAGTTGGCGATCCCCTCCGGAATACCGAGCGCCTTGGTCTGGGTCTGCACGTTCATCGGGATCGAGCCCGCACTGGTACGGGAAGTGAAGGCAAAGGCCAGCACCGGCATGATCTTCTTCAGGTAACGGACCGGATTGATCCCCACCAGACCCACCAGCAGCAGGTGCACCGCAAACATGATGGCGATGGCGCCGTAAGAGGCCATGACGAAGCTGAGCAGGTTGAGGATGTCTGCATAGTTGGAGCCGGAGACCACCTTGGCCATCAGCGCCAGTACGCCATAGGGAGTGAGGCGCAGCACCAGGGTCACCATGCGCATCACGATGGCATGTGCCACCTGCATGAAGCGACCAAAGCTCTCGAAGATCTCGGGTTTCTTGCGGGCGATACCGGTGGCTGACAGGCCGATGAAGATGGAGAAGATCACCACGGCGATGGTGGAGGTCTTGCGCGCGCCCGTCATGTCGAGGAAGGGGTTGGCCGGGATGAACTCCAGCATCAGCTTGGCAAAAGACATGCTCTCGACGCTGCCGAGGGTCGTCTGCAGCGCGGCGCCACGGGCGGTCTCGGCGGCACCAGCGGTGAGCCCTTCGGCGGTCAGGCCAAACAGGTTGGACATCAGTATGCCCGCCCCGGCGGCGATCATGGTGGTGAAGATCAGTACCCCTATGGTCATGGCGCTGATCTTGCCAAGGGCGGTGCCGCCGTTGAGCTTGAGGATGGCGCCTATGATGGAGACCATGATGAGCGGAATGATGATCATCTGCAGCAGCTTCACATAGCCGCTGCCGACGATATCCAGGTAGTCACCTGTCTGCACCAGCACACTGGAGCCGGCACCATACAGCAGCTGCAAGGCTGCGCCGAACAAGATGCCCAGCCCCAGCCCCGAGAAGACCCGACGGGTGAAGCTGACGTGGGTTTGCTGCAACCGATAGAGAAACAGCAGCAACATGACCAGGATGGCCAGATTACCTATAACGCTAAGAGTCATGACGATATTCCCCAAAATAGTCGGGCCGGGCCCGAGGTATACGGACGAGTGTCCTGTACGCACACTCCTCCCCGAAACTTGCCGCATCGTGGCGACTTGTCCCCCGGTGCAAGCGGGGTGACACAAAACCGGGCTGCGCCTGACAGGCACAACCCTGACATAGACCGTATCGGACGCCCCGTGGCCGGGGTGACGTCAGCAGGCAGCAAAACAGAGGGTGGCTTGCGCCACCCCTTGCATCACTGGGCTTTGCCCTGTTGCTTGGCCCGCATGATGTTGATGATCTCGATATCCGTATCCAGCATCCCCAGTTTGGAGAGGCGGCCCAGGTTGGCGATAGTCTCGTCCACGTCGTCGGAAACTATGCCTTCGCTCTGGGGCACGTGCAGATTGTTGATGGCCATCAGCGACGATTTGACCGCCGCCGAAGTGGAGGTAGAGACCTTCATGGAACAGGCACTGCCCGCCCCATCGCAAATGATACCGGAAACGTCACCGATCATGTTGTTGATACAGTGACTAATTTGCTCAAACTGGCCACCCAGCAGCCAGGTGATGGCTGCCCCCGACCCCATGGCGGCGGTGCTCGCGGCACAGAGGGCCGACAGTTTGTTCTGATGGGTCTTGATGTAGATGGCCACCAGATGGCTCATCACCAGCGCCCGGGTCAGCTGCTCGTCGCTCGCCTTGAGGAAGCGGGCAGCGGCGACCACCGGCATGGTGGCGGCTATGCCCTGATTACCGGAGCCGGAGTTAGACATCGCGGGCAGCATGGCGCCGTCCATGCGCGCATCGGAGGCGGCGGACGAGAGCCGCATGGCCAGCGTCATCAGATCGTCGGAGAGCAACTTGCGCTCCACCTGCTCGGTCAGGATCTTGCCAATCTGCAGGCCATAGCCCTGCAGCCCTTCATCCGCCAGCGCCTGATTCATGGTGGCCGCGGCGCAAATGAAGTCGATCTCCGCCAGCGGCACCTCCAGCGCAAACGCCACTATTTCCCGTAGCGTCATGGCGGGCTTGCCGGATTTGGCGGGCTGGATCTGCACGCCAGGGGCGCTGGCCTGCTCCATCAGCACCTCGCCATCCAGCTCCATCAAGACGATGCGAGTGTGGTCGGTACAGATCACCACACGGGCACTGTGGCCCTCCACCTCAGCCAGCACCTCGGCGTAGAGCACGTCAGGCACATCCTTCACGTCCACCTTGATGATGGGCAGCAAAGCCTTGGCGGCCTCCACCTGAGCCGGGGTCAGGGTATTGAGCACTTCCAGCCCCGCATCCGGGTTGCCCCCTGTGAAACCGACCGCCGCCGCCACCGGCAGCCCTATCATGCCAGTGCCGGGAACGCCGACCCCCATGCCATTCTTGAACAGGTTGCCACTGACCCAGACGCTGACACGGGTCGGATCCTGCCCCAACAGCTTGCGGCAGTTGGCCGCCGCCAGCGCCACCGACATGGGTTCGGTACAGCCCAGGGCCGGCACCACTTCACGCTTGAGCAGGGTAATAAAGTCGGTCCATTGTGCTTTCATTGCGATGTTTCCATGTTCATGTCGCCCACGGGCGGGTTCTTATTGTTCGGTCAGATCCGCCTTGCGGTTGCGGATATGCAGATAGACGGTATGACGGGAGATGCCGAGCATCTCGGCCACCAGCTGGGCGGCATCCTTGATCTCGAAGATGCCCATGTCGTAGAGCCGGTGCACGATCACCTTGTTGCGCACGCTGCTGCCGAGGCTGGCATCCTGCTCCACCTTGTCGATCACCTGGGCCACCAGATCGTCCACCGAACTGGCGAAGGTCTCGTTGTTGAGCGGCGCCGGCGCGGCGGGCAGCGAGAACGTATCGAGCAGGGCGCCTAGCGGCGTCTCCAGGCTGAAGTTCACGCACAGCATGCCGATGGGTTTGCCCTCTCTGTTGCTGATGGTGATGGAGGAGGACTTGAGCAGCGCCCCCCCACGAGTACGGGAGAAGTAACTGCTCCACTGACTGCCCGCCGCACTCTGCAGCTTGTTGAGGGCGACGTAGGTGACAGCTGCCCCCTCCTCCCGCCCGGTGAGATGGCCGTTGGCGATCTTGATGACGGAGGCATGCAGGCTGTCGAAGGCATGCAACACCACTTCACAACCCGGGCCAAACAGGGCAGAGAGCGCCTCCACGGCAGGTTCGAAGCTGGCGATCAGGTGGTGCTCTTCATCGGTCAGCACACGGGCTTGGCGTAATGGAGTGGCCTGCATCATAGGAGTCATCCGGTCAACTTGGGGTAACGCTAAAGCCATTGGACTCAAATAAAGTTGAGCCGTATCGCTTGTTCGCAGGCATTATGCCCAACTGGCGGCAAAGTGCCACCGTTTGTGAACGGGCATGTAACGGCAGGTCTGAATGGGTCATCTGACTCACCACACGGAACCTGAACGCCCCTGTTCAGAGCCCGTAACGGGTCAACAGGCCTGGTACTCGGGAGTCTGCTTGAAGGCCTTGAGGGCGAGGGAGAACGGATAGATCACATAGCGGCCACAACTCGGTCAACAGGGTCAGCTGTGCCTCTGCCTGTACCACCAGCCCCTACCAGAGGCAGAGCAGGATCCATCCCTTACGCCACATCATGCGGCGATCTCCATCCATGCAGTGGCTGAGGGTAAACCAAAAAGTAAGTATGAAAAAAGGAGGCCGAAGCCTCCTCGTTTCATACCTGACAAACGCTTACAGCGCTTTCAGGATCGCCTCGACGCTGGCCTTGGCATCGCCAAACAGCATCTGGGTATTCTCTTTGAAGAACAGCGGGTTCTGGACACCGGCATAACCAGTGTTCATGGAACGCTTGAAGCCGATGACGTTCTGCGCCTTCCACACTTCCAGCACCGGCATGCCGGCGATGGGGCTGCCCGGATCTTCCATGGCAGCCGGGTTGACTGTGTCGTTGGCACCGATCACCAATACCACATCGGTATCGTTGAAGTCCTCGTTGATCTCGTCCATTTCCAGCACGATATCGTAAGGGACTTTCGCTTCCGCCAGCAGCACGTTCATGTGGCCTGGCAGACGACCGGCAACCGGATGGATACCGAAGCGCACCTTGACGCCGCGATCACGCAGCTTCTGGGTGATCTCGGCCACCGGGTACTGGGCCTGTGCCACCGCCATGCCGTAGCCCGGGGTGATGATGACAGTGCTGGCGTTCTTCAGCAGGTCAGCCACTTCCTCGGCGTTGGTCTCGCGGTATTCGCCCATCTCCTGATCAGCCGTGGAGGCCACACCATCGGAGCCGAAGCCACCGGCGATGACGGAGATGAAGGAGCGGTTCATCGCCTTACACATGATGTAAGAGAGGATGGCACCGGAGGAACCTACCAGCGCACCCACCACGATCAGTAGGTCATTGGAGAGCATGAAGCCCGCCGCTGCCGCTGCCCAACCCGAGTAGGAGTTGAGCATGGAGACCACCACCGGCATATCGGCACCGCCGATGGAGGCAACCAGATGCCAGCCAAAGGCGAACGCGATCAGGGTCATCACCAGCAGGGCGAAGGTGGAGCCACCGGCGTTGACGAAGAAGATCATCAATACCAGCGAGGCCACCACAGCCAGCAGGTTCAGCTTGTGACGATGGGGCAGCATCAGCGGCTTGGAGGAGATGAGACCACGCAGCTTGCCGAAGGCAACCACGGAACCGGTGAAGGTCACGGCACCGATGAAGACGCCCAGGAAGATCTCGACCAGGTGGATGTTCAGCATGGCGCCGGAGAGGTGCTCGACCTGAGCGACACTGGCCGCCTGTTCGAACGCCGCCCGGGCCGCAGCCAGAGTCGCATCCAGATTGGAACCAACGGACACCACCACCTCAGCGGGAGCAGAGGGGTGCAGATCGATGAAGCTGTTGAGGCCCACCAACACGGCCGCCATACCCACGAAGCTGTGCAGCACGGCGACCAGCTCGGGCATCTCGGTCATCTCGACCTTGAGTGCCAGCCGCACACCGATGGCACCACCGATGACCATGGCCAGGATGATCCAGTGCACACCACTGGTTTCCGGGTTGAAGACGGTGGCGAGCAGGGCGATAGCCATACCCGCGATACCGAACAAGTTGCCATGCTTGGCCGTTTCTTGCTTCGACAGTCCCGCGAGACTGAGGATGAAGAGCACGGCGGCAACGATATAGGATGCTGTTACCAGTCCTTGAGACACGTTAAACCCCCTTAATCCTTACGGAACATCTTCAGCATGCGCTGGGTGACGGTGAAGCCACCAAAGATGTTGATACTGGCAATCAGCACGGCGACAAACGAGAGCGCAGTGACGAGCGTAGACCCCTGACCAATTTGCAACAGGGCACCGACCACGATAATGCCGGAGATGGCATTGGTGACCGACATCAGCGGCGTATGCAGGGAGTGGGAGACATTCCACACCACGTAGTAACCGACCACACAGGCCAGGATGAACACGGTGAGGTGGGAGAGGAAGGCAGCCGGTGCCACGGAGGCGATCCAGCCAAAGGCCGCGATACCGAGGGCGCCAAACACGAACTTCTTGTTCGAGGGCTGCTTCGCTTCGGCCTTCTTGATCGGGGCAGCTGCAGGCTTCTGCGGCGCGGCGGAGACGGCGATGGCGGGCGGCGGGAAGGTCACTTCACCGGCCTGGATCACCGTCATGTTGCGCTGAACCACATCGTCGAAGTCGATGGCAACCTGGCCGTCCTTCTCCTTGCACATCAGCTTCATCAGGTTGACCAGGTTGGTACCGTAGAGCTGGGAGGATTGGGCAGGCAGACGACCCGGCAGATCGGTGTAACCGATCACCTTGACGCCATTGGGGGTGACGAACAACTCGGTCGGCTTGGTGTATTCACAGTTGCCACCGGTTGCGGCAGCCAAGTCCACGATGACGGAACCCGGCTTCATGCTGTCGACCATCTCCTTGGTGATAAGCTTCGGAGCCGGACGACCAGGGATCAGGGCGGTAGTGATGATGATGTCCACCTCTTTGGCTTGCTGGGCAAACAGCGCCATCTCGGCCGCGATGAACTCATCGGACATCACCTTGGCATAACCATCGCTGGATGCGCCGTCTTCGCCACCGAAGTCCAGCTTGAGGAATTCCCCACCCATGGATTCGATCTGCTCGGCCACTTCCAGACGGGTATCAAACGCGCGCACGATGGCGCCGAGGGAACCGGCAGTACCAATGGCGGCCAGACCGGCGACACCGGCACCGATCACCAGCACCTTGGCAGGCGGCACTTTACCGGCTGCGGTGATTTGACCGGTGAAGAAGCGACCGAACTGGTGCGCAGCTTCAACCACGGCGCGATAGCCACCGATGTTGGCCATGGAGGAGAGGGCATCGAGGGACTGGGCACGGGAGATCCGCGGCACCATGTCCATCGCCATCACATTGATGTTGCGCTCGGACAGCTTCTTGACCAGCTCAGGGTTCTGGGCAGGCCAGATGAAGCTCACCAGAGTGGCGCCATCTTTAATTTGTGCGATCTCGGCATCGGTCGGCGCATTGACCTTGAAGATAAGGTCGGCTTGCCAGACGTTCGGCACCACGCTGGCACCGGCAGCCTCGAAGGCGGCATCATCGAAGCTGGCCAACTGGCCAGCACCGGCCTCGATGGCGACCTCGAAGCCGAGCTTTTTCAGCTGCTCGACGGTAGCCGGGGTCGCTGCGACCCGGGTCTCACCGGCGAGACTCTCTCTCGGTATTCCAATCTGCATGACTATTCCCTGATGGTTAATAAACAATCGCTGCCCAGTGTCGCATTTCTGACGAAACAAGACATGACCAAAGTGCAGGTCCAGGGCTCTTTGTTATGAAAATCAGTAGGCTTTACCTCAACCTCCTGTCATGGTCAGGCCCCCGCTTTTCAGGCGCGAAGGTGATTAGTATCAAATTTTGGAGTTTTATTACAACCGCAGTCCCGACGGCACTCGTACAGAATTCAGCCCATCCCTGGCTACAATTTAAAAAAACAAACCAAATTAGAGGCTTATACCAGTAAAAACGGCTGAATAAAGTGATCCAACCAGTCAAAAAAATGTTTTACCGGCCCTCTATCTTAGCGTTTTTTGTTCTTACGAAATCCGCTTTCGTCTCACTTCCCGCAGCGAAACGCGGAAAGTAACATTTTCCCAACAAAAACGGGGCCGCCCCGCCGCCAGATGGCGGAGGACGGCCCCGACAATTTAATCGCTTCGCCCGAGTGGCGCCGATTGGGAGCCCTTACCAGGCCGCTTCATAAATATGTTGGCTCTGCACCAAGTCGATGTCGCCGTGCTCACCGATGGCAGTCATGCCGTGCTCCCCCAACTTGCCAATCAGGGTGTCGATACCCAGATCGTTCAGGCCGTAGTCGCGCAGTCGGGTCTTGACCCCCATCCGCTCGAAGAAGTCGCGGGTGGCGGCGATGGCATCGTCGATGCGCTCCGCTTCGCTGCCACTGCGCAGATCCCACACCCGTTCGGCGTATTGCAGCAGCTTGGCGTGCTTCTGCTGGCGTTTGGCCTGCAGCAGGGCAGGCAGCACGACGGCCAGGGTCTGGGCGTGGTCGAGACCGTGCAGGGCGGTCAGCTCGTGACCCAGCATATGAGTGGCCCAATCCTGCGGCACACCGGCACCGATCAGGCCGTTCAGCGCCATGGTGGCGCTCCACATGATGTTGGCGCGCACCTCGTAATTATGCGGATCGGCCAGTGCCTTCGGGCCCTCTTCGATCAGGGTCAGCAGCAAGCCTTCGGCGAAGCGATCCTGCACCTTGGCATTGACCGGATAGGTGAGGTATTGCTCCACGATATGGACGAAGGCATCCACCACCCCGTTCGCCACCTGACGCTCGGGCAGGGTGTAGGTGAGCACCGGATCGAGCACGGCGAAGCGCGGCATCACGAACGGCGAGAAGAAGTGCACCTTGTCACCCGTGCTACGACGGGTCACCACGGCGCCCATGTTCATCTCTGAGCCGGTGGCGGGCAGAGTCAGCACTGAACCCAGCGCAATGGCGGAGCGCACTTCGCTGCCGACTGTCTCGAGTATGTGCCAGGGATCTCTGGCCTCATCATAATGGGCAGCGGCGGCAATGAACTTGGTGCCATCCAGCACGGAGCCGCCGCCGACGGCGAGCAGAAAGTCGATCCGCTCGGCACGGGCCAGCGCCACCGCTCCCATCAGGGTTTCATAGGTGGGGTTGGGCTCGATACCACCGAATTCGAACAGGGTCATGCCAGCCAGCTCGCAGCGGATCTGCTCCAGCAGGCCACTGCGCACCACGCTGCCACCGCCATAGGTGATCAGGATGCGGGCGTCGCTGGGGAGCTGTTCACGAAGCTGGGCAACCTGGCCCTTGCCGAACAGGATCTTGGTCGGGGTATGCAGAGTAAAATTGTTCATCGACATTGCCTTCTTCTGATAGTCAGGGCGGCCAGGCCGCGAAATCGTGATTGCATTTTTCTCCAGAACCCCTCTACCATCAAGACAACATCCTGCTTGATTCTTGCCTATTTCTACAAAGCAGCGAAAACTGGAACAGTTGAATCAAAGAGCGCCCATGCAAAACCGTTACAGCGACCTCGCTGCCAGAGTGACTCGCCACGTCACCGCCCCCGGCATCACCCCCTCCCCGGTGGAGCAGGTGAATTTCATCTATACCACCGAGTACCACGGCCGTACCCCGGTGCTCTATCAGCCACGGATGATAGTGATCCTGCAGGGGCACAAGGTGGGTTATCTGGCGGATCAGGTGTTTCGCTACGACCCCAACCACTACCTGCTGATGACCTTGCCGCTGCCCTGCGAGTGCGAGTGCTTCGCCTCCCCCGAGCAGCCGCTTATCGGTTTTACCATCGAGATCAACATGGTCACCCTGCAAGCGCTGTTGCTGGAGCTGGGAGACGCCCTACCCGCTGCGGCACCGCAGAAGAGCGGCATCCACTCGGTGCCCCTGTCGGAGGCGATGTTCTGCGCCGCCGAGCGGCTGATCGACTTGATGGACAACCCGCTGCACGCCAAGGTGCTGGGACCGCAGACGGTGCGCGAGATGCTGTTCCACGCCCTCACCGAGGGGGGTGGCCCCGCCTTGCAGGCGCTCGCCAATCGCCACAACCATGTGGGCCAGATAGCCCGGGTGCTGCGTATGATAGAGTCGCGTTATGCCGACAACCTCACCATGGAGGAGCTGGCGCGAGAGGTGAACATGAGCGTCTCCGCCTTTCACCACCACTTCAAGGCGGTCACCGCCACCTCGCCACTGCAGTACATCAAGTCGTTTCGCCTGCACAAGGCGCGCATCATGATGCTGCACGACGGCATCAAGGCGGGCACCGCGGCGGCCAGAGTCGGTTACGAAAGCAACTCCCAGTTCAGCCGGGAGTACAAGCGCTTCTTCGGCAGCACACCGACGGATCAGGCCTCCCGCTTCCGGGATGGCCAGCTGCGCATCATCGAGGGATAACAAGAGAGGGATTACCTATGCGTTCACTGCTTTGCCTGTTCACCGCTTGGCTACTGACGGCCTGTACCGGGATTGCCGACGGCACCCGCCCCGTCACCGGCTTCCAGCTCGATCGCTATCTCGGCACCTGGTACGAAATTGCCCGCCTCGACCACAGCTTCGAACGGGGGCTGGAGCAGGTGAGCGCCACCTACAGCCTGCGTGACGATGGTGGCGTCAAGGTGCTCAACCGCGGCAAGCAGAGTGATGGCAGCTGGCGTGAAGCCGAGGGCAAGGCTTACTTCGTGGGCAGCCCGGACGAGGCACGGCTCAAGGTGAGTTTCTTCGGCCCCTTCTACGGCGGCTACAACGTCATCGATCTCGACCCCGACTACCAGCTCTCGCTGGTGACCAGCTACAACCACGACTATCTCTGGATCCTCTCCCGCTCCCCCAATCCGCCCAAGGCGAAGGTGGATGCGCTGGTAGCCAAGGCCCAAGCGCTGGGCTTTGCCACCGACCAGCTGATTTGGGTCAAACAGCCGGGATAAGCGCCAGAAATAGCAAAGGGCAGCCCGCGGGCTGCCCTTTCTCTTGCCTGATGATCAGAGCCGGAAACGGCCGATCTCCTGCTCCAGCCGCTCGGTCAGCGACTTGAGCTCGGCGGCCTGGGCGGCCTCTTCGCCCGCCTGCTCGGCCAACTCCTGAGAAACGTGGCGTATGTTCTCGGTATTGCGGCTGATCTCGCTGGTGACCGAGGTCTGCTCCTCCGCCGCCGCCGCTATCTGGGTCGCCATATCGCTGATGGAACCTATGGCCTGGTTGATCCGGCCAAGACTCAGGTTGGCGGCTTCTGCATCCTCCACGCTGGTGCCTGCCAGCTGGCGGCTGGTCTCCATGCCACCCACGGCGCGACGGGTAGTCTGCTGCAGTGTCTCGATCATCTGCTGGATCTCGTCGGTGGAATCATGAGTGCGGCGCGACAGCACTCGCACCTCATCCGCGACTACCGCAAAGCCGCGCCCCTGCTCACCGGCCCGGGCCGCCTCGATGGCTGCGTTGAGTGCCAGCAGGTTGGTCTGCTCGGCAATGCCGCTGATGGTTGCCAGAATACCGCTGATCTTCTGGGCGTGGGCATCCAGCTCGTGGATGATCTGGCTGGCATCCGCCACTTCATCTGCCAGGCCGGTAATGCTGCGCTGACTCTGACCAACCTGGGATTGACCCGCGACCGCCAGCGCGACCGCATCGGTGGCGGTGGTGGCGGCAAACTCAGCGTTACCGGCGATCTCCTGAGTGGCGGAGGCCATCTCGGTCACCGCGGTCGCCACCATCACGATCTCGTCCTGCTGCTGACGCACCCGCTGACTGCGGGCCTGGGCACCGGCCGCCTGGGTGCGGGACTGGGCCGTCAGCTCCAGGGTCACGTCACGCAGGCGACTGACGATGCCGTGCAGCCGCGCCACGAACTGGTTGAAGCTCTCGGCCAGCTGGCCCACCTCGTCCTTGCTGCGAGTGTTGATGTGGACCGTGAGATCCCCCTCGCCGTGGGCTATATCGTGCAACGCCCCGGCCACCCGCCCCAGATCCTGGAACAGGAAGTTGAAGGTGCTGGTCAGCACCAGACCAAATACCAGGATCAGGCCGGCACTGATGAGTAACAGCTCCCACAGCAGGCTCTGCAGCGGTGCCATCAGCACATCCTCATGCATCACCATGGCCAGCAGCCAGTCGGTGTTGGGAATGGGCAGCACCAGCATCTGGGCATCGCGTCCGCCGATCTGCACCAGCTGCAGACCGCCCTGCTGGCTCATGCTCACCAGTCGGCTGGCATCCAGCTCAGGTGCCAGATCCTGGCTCTTCTTGAGCGCCAGCGCCTTGTCCGGATGGGCGACGATGAGGCCGCTCTTGTCCAGCAACATGGCGTAACCATCCCCTTGTACCCGCATCGCCAGCACATCCTTGATGAGCTGTTCAAGCGCCAGGTTGGCACCGACCACGCCAGCCAGCCGACCCTGCTGCATCACGGGCTCGGCCAGGGTCACCACCAGTTGCTGCATGGTCACGCTGACATAGGGTTCGGTGATGATGAGCTTGCCCGCCTTGACCGCGTCCTGATACCAGGGTCGCTCGCGCGGGTCATAGTTACCCTTGTTGAGGGAGGGATCGTTGCGGGTCATCACCCCCTCCTCCGAACCGTAGTAAGCCAGCCCGAAGCCACCGGAACGCAAGGTTTGCTGCAGATGGGGCACCAGCTCGGAGGTCGGGTGGCTGGCGATGACATCGACCTGGGCGGTCAGGCTCTCGCGCCTGTCCTGCATCCATTTGCCTATCCCCTCCGCATAGGCGCTGGCGTAGTTGCGCGCCTCGCTGTCGATGGCACTCAGGGTCTGGTTTTTCAGAGTATAGAAAGCAGTCATGCCCAGCAGGCAGACCGTGATCAGGACCACGCCAAGACTGGTGGCCAACAACTTGCCGCGAAGGGAGAGATTCATGGGATATCCTTATGGCTGTCTCAATGGCGTCAAACAAGGCTGCACGCCCTGTGTGGACTATATCGACAGAAAATCCCGAACCATGAATTTCAATCCGTTGATTTTAAATGAATCAGTAACTAAATCCTGGCAATATCCCTTGCCATCCGGCATGGGAATAATCCCTCAAAAACCCGTCTGACACCCCCTCCGCCGCTGTCAACAGGCCACCTCCAGGAGGTGGCCTGTGTGTATCCAGCACGCAAAAAAACGATCTAGCGTACCCGGGCTATGGCGGTGTTGAGCCGCATGTTGCCGGCACCGGCAAGCCCAATCTGTGGTAGCTTGGTAGACCCATTGCGCTTAGGGAGCCCCACATTCCATGCCCCGAAACATAGAGATCAAGGCCAAGATCGAACGGATCGACACACTCTTCCCCAAGGCGGCCGCCATCGCCAATCAGGGTCCCATCGAGATAGCACAGGATGATACTTTCTTTCGCTGCGAGTCAGGCCGCCTCAAACTGCGCACCCTATCGCCCTCTGCCGGCCAACTAATCTTCTACCGCCGTGCAAATCAGCAAGGTCCCAAGGAGAGCTTCTATCACGTCACTCCGACGAGCGAACCGGACAGCCTCCGCGAAACCCTCAGCCTGGCCTGTGGCCAGATCGGTAGGGTACGCAAGACGCGCACCCTCTTTCTAGCCGGCAGAACACGGATCCATCTCGATCTGGTCGAGGGGCTCGGTCACTTTCTCGAGCTAGAGGTAGTGTTGGAGGATGACGAGCTGCTCGAGGCAGGGATACAGGAGGCTCATGACATTATGACGCACCTTGGTGTGGAGCCCTCCCAGTTGATCGAGGGTGCCTACATGGACTTGCTGGCAGAGACGCTGGCCTGAGCTTGCGATAACAAACAGGCCGCCCGCAGGCGGCCGTTTCCATTAAATGACCCTTACTTCACCCGGGCTATGGCGGTGTTGAGCCGCATGTTGCCGGCATCCAGGCTCGGAGTCTGGCCGTAAAACTCGAACTCCAGATCAACCCCGGGGCGGAACAGCAGGCAGTGGGTCGAGCCACCGAAGTGGAACATGCCGAGCTGATCCCCCTTCTTCACCCGATCCCCCGCCCGCACTGTGATGTCGCAGCTCGACACCTCGGCCATGCCCACAGGTACCACGCACATCAGCCCGATTTTGGGGTTATCGGCTTCGATGAAAATCAGCGCCCGGGTCGCCACTGAGGTAAGGAAGGGCTGCGAGTTGTTGGGGGCGCTGGGATCCGCCCCCTGCGGGTCGCCAAAGCCCTCGAACTGGTTCTCCAGATAGTAGGTGCCGTTGACGATGCGCACCTTGCGAATGATGCCGCTCACCGGGCTATGCCAGCGGTGATAGCTGAGCGCACTGAGGAAGGCCTGATACACGGTGCCGCCTTCGAAGCAAGGCGCCAGATCGTCAAAATCGAGCATGTTGTCCAGCGAATAGGGCTGACCCTTGAGCCAGAACTGATCGCTGCGGCTCACCTCTTTTTTCACCTGCAGCGGTGCAGACTCGCAGGCGTTGACGATGACATTGTCATCCTCTGGCGCCGAAACAGGCCGTACACCGGGGCGGAAGGTGCGGGTGAAGAACGCATCCCAGCTACCGAAGCCAAAATACTCAGCCGCCGGATCGCACTGAAAGATCTGCTCGAAGCTGGCTGGCGTGGGATTGGAACCCTCACCCAGGGCGCCGGTTGCCACCTTGACCATCTCGGCCATGGCTACCTTGCCGAGCCAGGGTACCACCAGAGTCTCCCGATCCAGCCGACTGACCGGCTCGTTCAGCACGTATCGCGAAGCCGGGCTTTGCAGAAACAGCGCCCAGTAATCGAGGATCTTCTTGAACTGCTGGTTGATCAGGGCATTGGCGAAAAAGTGATAACCGGACTGGGTCGCCATGGGCCAGTCGAGCAGCGCATTGATGGGAAAACCGATGAGACCGGAGGGCTCGTGCGTCGGGATATCCTGATACGCCTCGGGGGCCGTGGTCATGATGCCGTTGAGCAGCCCCAGAAACTCCTCGAAGGATCGCACCTCGACCTGACCGAGCGGGGTCAGATGCTTGTGGCGCCAAGCCTCCTTGAACATGGCTTCGGCCTGGGCGTGCAGCGAAGGGTCGGCATTGACCAGATCCCGCAATTCGGCGATCGGCGCCACAAGCGCGCGCGGCTGGTTGGCAACATAGTGCTTGATCCGCCGGATCCAGCGCTCGATACGGGCACTATCCTGTGGCATCCAGCCACCGGGGCGAGACTTGTTCAACCGGGTTTCAACTGCCTTGTTCATGAATCTCTCTCCTCAAGTGATGTTCACGCCCACAATCCACGGCTTGAGCATTGGCTATCGGCTTGCCATCAACACGCAATGACACCGCCCATGTTGTGTATCACACGGTCCCCTGAAGCACGATTGCCAGAAACGACAGGGCGAACTGGCACAATAACAACTAGCGGTCAGGGGCAGGGCGGGAGCTGAAGGGAAAGAGGTGCCGGAAATGGGCTGACGCCGCCGAAAAACGGCAGCCATCGGCGCAGGCGTGACGGGAGGAAAAACCGGGATCGCAGAAATGCGAAAAGCCAGCTCAATGAGCTGGCTTTTCTGAAAATGGCAGGGGCGGCAGGACTCGAACCCGCAACCATCGGTTTTGGAGACCGCTGTTCTACCAATTGGAACTACGCCCCTGCAACAAACGAGGCGAATTATACAAAGCCGGGTTCAAAGGTAAAGGCTTTTTTCTCACTTTCGATTCGATTGCACAAATGACGAGCAACTCGCAGTAATTTGCGCAGCCTGACGGGGTAACTTGCTGTATTTACAGCCTTGTCAGGGTAGGAAAGCCACATAAATGGGGGTAGGGTTAAGTCTGGCTCCGGGAGGCGACTCATGCTCAATTACCGATTGCTCCAACAACTGGCACCGCTCAACTTCAGGGATGAACGCAAGACTGAGCACCTGCCCGACTATCTCGACCGGGTCGCGCCGCGTGTGCCCTTCATTCCCCACAACGTGCTTTCCCAGTGGATTTATCGCCATTGGCGCGGATTTGAGTCTAACTGGAGCTTTATCGACCTCGCCCGTCACCGGTTCGAGTGCGAACAGTGGCCCACCAGCCGCGTCCTGACCCAGACAGGATCGCGTCACATGGAGGTGATCGACCGCTGGGGCGAGATGCTGCGCCACAACCGTTACGTACGCCGCTCCTGGCTCGGCGAATACATGCTGACCCAGGGCACCTGGTCCGAACCCATCATAGTGCTGGCCACCGCGCCGGATACCCGTTATCCGGACGGACAGCTGCTGCCGCAACCCTATTGCCTGCTGGAAGGACACCACAGACTCGCCTATCTGCGCTGCATGGCCGACGATGACCTGCCCCTGCAAATGGAGCACAGCGTGTGGGTTTGCCGACCCGTTCACGACGCTTAAACGTTTTTCCGCGCAAATCTTGCCTTTGAAATAAATTTTTGACAATTCAAAATACGACTCTATAATCTGTCCGGTTTTGAAAAAGGTCGAGACGAAACGATGCAGTTTTTGATTCAGAAAACAGCCTTGCAGACGGGTGGAGCGCACCAGAGCAGCCCCGTTGTTTCCAGTTCCCGACCCACAGACCCCCAATTATTTTTAAAAAAAGCCCCTGTTTCAGGGGCTTTTTTTTGTGCCCGAAAAACCTTCATTGATGTCAAAGGGAATGCAGACGATGACCAATCCACTCTATAAGAAACATGTCATCTCCATTTCGGACCTGACCCGGTCCGACATGGAACTGGTGGTCGCAACCGCACAGCGGTTGAAGGCCGAGCCCGACACCCGCCTGTTGAAAGACAAGCTGGTTGCCAGCTGCTTCTTCGAAGCGTCCACCCGCACCCGCCTCTCCTTCGAGACCGCGGTTCAGCGTCTGGGTGGCAACATCATCGGCTTCGCCGACGGTGGCAACACCAGCGCCAAGAAAGGCGAGACCCTGGCCGACTCCATCAAGATCATCGGCTCCTACTCGGATGCCGTGGTGATGCGCCACCCGAAAGAAGGTGCCGCCCGTCTGGCCTCCGAGTTCTCCCGCGTGCCGGTCATCAACGGCGGTGACGGTTCCAACCAGCATCCGACCCAGACCCTGCTCGATCTCTTCTCCATTCATGAGACGCAAGGCAAGCTCGATGGCCTCAACGTGGCCTTCGTCGGCGACCTCAAGTACGGTCGCACCGTCCACTCCCTGGCCCAGGCCCTCAGCCTGTTCAACTGCCGCTTCTTCTTCATCTCCCCGGAGGCGCTGGCGATGCCGGACTACATCTGCGAAGAGCTGGAAGAGAAGGGCATACGGTTCAGCGTGCACGAGACCATGGAAGAGGTGATGCCGGAGCTCGACATCCTCTACATGACCCGGGTCCAGAAAGAGCGCTTCGACGAGACCGAATACAAGCACATGGCCGCCAAGTTTGTGCTGGAGCTGGCCACCCTGGAAGGGGCCAAGCCCACCATGAAGATCCTGCACCCCCTGCCCCGCGTCGACGAGATTGATGTGGCGGTCGACAAGACTCCCCATGCTTACTACTTCCAGCAAGCGGAAAACGGGGTCTACGCACGCCAGGCACTGCTGGCTCTGGTACTGAACGAAACCGTCTAAGGGAAAAGGGGAACATCATGTCCGAGAAGAATCAACTGCAAGTCGAAGCCATCCGTCACGGCTCCGTCATCGACCACGTCCCCGCCGGCCAGGGCATCAAGATCCTCAAGCTGTTCCAGCTGATCGAGACCCAGGAGCGGATCACCGTCGGTTTCAACCTGAAATCCGGCGCGCTGGGCAAGAAGGATCTCATCAAGATAGAGAACACCCGCCTGACCGCAGAGCAGGCCAACCAGCTGGCCCTGTTCGCCCCCAAGGCAACCGTCAACATCATCGAAGACTTCGCCGTGGTGAAGAAGCATCAACTGGAACTGCCGGAGTTCATCACGGGCGTGTTCCACTGCCCCAACTCCAACTGCATCTCCCACAACGAGCCGGTAGACAGCTACTTCCGGGTTAGGGAGGTGAAAGGCGTGGTGCGCATGAAGTGCAAATACTGCGAGAAGTCCTTCACCCAGGATATTGTCAGCGAACGTTACTGATATCTGAATGGGCCCTGTAGGGCCCATTTTTGACCCCTGTCACATCACGGATTCTCCGTTTAGCTATAATTTACCATCCTATAAAGGCTAAACATCGCTCATTCCCTGTCCCACTCCTTTCTATCAGAACTTTTATCTATTAAAAGGCACTGATGGCAGATTTCGAGCGATAGCCTTCGGTCACAGTCAAAGGAAATCGCCGTGGTCAAAACCCTCAGTCGTCCCGTTGAACAAGATCCCGACTTGGCCCAGCTGGGTGCCTGTCGCCAGATCATCGGTCAGCACTGCTACAGCACCCAGGAAGAGATCCGCCGCGAGTTGTCAGAGCGCGGCTTTGCCGACATCAGCCAGTCCACCATCTCCCGCCTGCTGCGCCGCCTCGGCGTCGCCAAAGCGCAGAATGCCAACGGCAAGAAGGTCTACACCCTGGTGGACGATCAGCTGGAACCTGCTGGCAGCACCCGCTCCATCCACGACATGGTGCGCGACGTGGTGCACAACCAGCAGATGGTGCTGGTCCACACCACCCCGGGCGCTGCGACCGTGGTGGCCCGCCTGCTCGATCGCAACGCCAATCCCGAGATCATGGGCGCCGTCGCTGGCAACGACGTGGTACTGGTCGCGCCACGCCATATCAGCCGCACCCGCCTGGCCCACGCGGCCGTGGTGCGTACCCTGGAGCAGGCGCGCTGACGTTGCTCCCCTGAATGCACAAGGCGACCCCGGGGTCGCCTCTTTGTTACCGCACGCTCTATTTTTCTTGCTCTCTTTGCCTGTTCCTCCTTGCCTGGCGTAGTGCCATCCTGGATAAGAGGGGTAGAGCAGGTGGCGCAAGACGCCGTGCCTGGCCATAAAAAACGGGAGCCCGCAGGCTCCCGTTTCATCTTGCTGGGCACTCCTTATGAGAGCAAGGCGCCCAGGCTAAGGCAGACCACGATCAGCACGGTCAGGATACCGAGCAGCGGTGCCACCCACTTCAGCCAGCGCACATAGGGCACCTTGGCGATGGCCAGCCCCCCCATGACCACGGCGGAGGTCGGGGTCACCAGGTTCACCAGACCGGAGGCAGACTGGTAAGCAGTCACCACCAGCTCGCGGCCCACGTTGGCGAAGTCGGCCAGCGGCGCCATGATCGGCATGGTCAGCACGGCCAGACCGGAAGAAGACGGCACCAGGAAGGAGAGCACCAGCTCCAGCACGAACATCACGTTGATGAACACCACGGTAGAGAGGCCGGTCACTATCCCTTCTGCACTGTGCAATATGGTATGCGTGATCATGCCGTTGTCCATCACCACCACGATACCGCGGGCGATACCTATGATGAGGGCCACACCCAGCAGGTCGCGAGCACCGTCAATGAAGTTGGTGGTCAGCTCCTCTTCGCTCATGCGGGCGGTGACGCCGACAAGGATGGCAGCAGCCAGGAAAAGGCCGGAGATCTGTGCCATCCACCAGCCCAGCACTGCCACACCGTAGATCATCACGGCGAAAGCGGCGACGAAGATACCCAGCACTATCTTGCGAGTCAGAGTGAACTCCAGCATCTGGTCGCTCTTGTTGCCGAGGAAGTGGGCACGGTTCTCTTCCCACTTGTCAGCCACCAGGGATTTGCTGGGATCGTTGCGCACCATCTTGGCGTAACGCATGACGTAAGTAACACAGATCAACCAGCCAGCCACCAACATGGCAATGCGCAGCCAGATACCGTCGGTAAAGGAGATACCGGCCGCGTTGGCGGCGATCACGGTGGCAAACGGGTTGATGGTGGAGCCCAGGGTACCGATACCGGCGCCGAGCAACACGGTCGCCGCGGCGACCACAGGGTCGAAGCGGGCGGCCATCATCACGGGCACCAGTAGGGTGTAAAAGGGCAGCGACTCTTCCGCCATGCCGTAAATGGTCCCCCCGGCAGCGAACAGCGCCATCAGGATCGGAATCATCCACTCTTCACGGCCACGCAGGCGGTAAGTAACACGCTCGATACCGGCGTCGATGGCGCCAGTCTTGGTCACAATGCCAAGAAAACCACCGATGATCAGGATAAACAGGGAGACGTCGATGGCACCTGCCTGATAGGTGTCATGGTTGTAGAGACCATCGATGGGTGCCAACAGCACGTCGACTATCCCCTGGGGATTCGCCTCTACCAGCTTGTAGGTTCCGGTCACCGGCACTTCCTTGCCGAGGGCCTCATTCATGATCATGTCATATTTGCCGGCTGGCACTACCCAGCTCAGGGCGGCCACCAAGGCGATTAGCACAAACAGTATGGTGTAGGCTGATGGGAACTTGAATTTGGTCATGGTCCAGCTTCCTTCTGTGGTGTGGTATCCATGCAAGCTGCGGGTTGTAGGGTTAGAGGTATTATGCCGCCGTCACATGGTCGAAAAGCCGGGGGTTGCCCCCCGGCACCACTACTGCGACCTTAATCGCCCAGCGTAGCAACCATCACTGCCTTGATGGTGTGCATCCGGTTTTCGGCCTCGTCAAACACGATGCTGTGCTCGGATTCGAACACGTCCTCGGTCACTTCCAGACCTTTCATCCCATACTTGTCAGCCACTTCCTTGCCCATGGTGGTCTCATCATTGTGGAACGCCGGCAGGCAGTGCATGAACTTCACATCCGGGTTCTTGGTGGCGTTGATGACATCCATGTTGATCTGATACGGGGTCATCAGTTTCACCCGTTGATCCCACGCTTCTTTCGCTTCACCCATGGAGACCCAGACGTCGGTGTAGAGGAAGTCGGTGCCCAGCACACCCTCTTTCACATCCTCGGTCAGGGTGATGCGTGCGCCGGTCTCTTCGGCGATCAGGCGGCACTTGGCAACCAGATCCTCTTCCGGCCAGAAGGCTTTCGGAGCGACCAGACGGATGTCCATGCCCATCTTGGCAGCACCGACCATCAGGGAATTGCCCATGTTGTTGCGGGCATCACCCAGGTAGGCGAACTTGATTTGATCCAGACGCTTGCCCTTGCCGTGCTCCAGCATGGTCATGAAGTCGGCCAGGATCTGGGTCGGGTGGAATTCGTTGGTCAGGCCGTTCCAGACCGGCACACCGGCATGGGCGCCCAGCTCTTCGACGATCTCCTGGCCGTAGCCACGGTATTCGATGCCGTCATACATGCGCCCCAGTACCCGGGCAGTGTCCTTCATGGACTCCTTGTGGCCAATCTGGGAACCGCTTGGGCCGAGATAGGAGACTTGCGCCCCCTGGTCGAAGGCCGCCACTTCGAACGCACAACGGGTACGGGTGGAAGTCTTTTCGAAGATCAGGGCGATATTCTTTCCACTTAGATGCTTGCGCTCGTAGCCACCGTATTTGGCTTTTTTCAGGTCAATGGCCAAGTCGATCATGTATTGGATTTCGCGCGGGGTGAAGTCGAGCAGTTTCAGGAAGTTACGGTTACGCAGATTAAAAGCCATGATGAGTTCTCTCTATATTTGTTCAGACCAATTTGGGCAGTGTTATTGACTACGCATACACAATACAAAGTTGTTCAGGCCCCATTCGGGCAATGGTTGACTAGGCATTCACGGTGCGGATAGCGACGATATTGGTGCCGGCCTCACCTTTGAGGATGGCCAGACCATCTTCCAGAGAACCGATCCCGACCATGCCACCGGTCGCCTTGACGAATTCACAGGAGGCTTCGACTTTCGGTCCCATGGAGCCGGCATCGAACTTGACGCCAGCCAGTTCGGCCGGGCTGGTGACTCGCAGCGGGTGCTGGGTCGGTTTGCCCCAATCCAGGTAGACAGCATCGGCATCGGTCAGGATCAGCAGGGCATCGGCCTTGATCTGCTTGGCCAGGTAGGCGGCAGACATGTCCTTGTCGATGACGGCTTCGATACCGGTCAGGCACTGGCCATCCCAAGTCACAGGAATGCCACCACCACCGGTACAGATGATGAGGTGGCCCTGGGCTATCAGGGTTTCGATGGCATCACCTTCAACGATGCGCTGGGGCAACGGAGACGGCACCACGCGGCGGAAGAACTTGCCGTCGGCCTTGACCACCCAGTGCTTCTCTTCGGCAAGGGCGCGGGCTTCGGCTTCGTCATAGACGGGTCCGATAAACTTGGTCGGATTGGCAAATGCCGGATCCTGGGGATCGACCTGCACCTGGGTCAGCAGCGCGGTGACGTTGCGGCTCGGCATCAGGTTCTTGAGTTCCTGGATCAGCATGTAGCCGATCATGCCCTGGGACTCGGCACCCAGCACATCCAGAGGATAGGGGGCAACCTTGGTATAGGCGCTGTTTTGCAGGGCCAGCAGGCCGACTTGCGGGCCGTTGCCGTGCACCAGCACCACGTTGTACTCCTGAGCGATCAGAGCGATGGTCTTGGCGGCGGTGGCGATATTCTTGCGCTGGATATCCGCTTCAAGCGGCTCGCCACGACGAAGCAGAGCATTGCCACCCAGGGCGACGACGACAGTTGGTTTTTTCATGAGTGTTGATCTCGAGTCTTGGTATGTGTGGCGCCAGCCTCTGCCGGCGCCACGCCGTCTTGTTAGATGCCGTCACGTTCCATCGGGCAGCTCATGCAGCGGGCACCGCCGCGGCCACGACCCAGTTCTTCACCCGGAATAGGGAGCACTGTGATACCGGCCTTGTCATATTTCTCGTTGGTATAGGTGTTGCGCTCATAACCCACGACTACGCCAGGACGCACTGTCAGCACGTTGTTGGCATCGTTCCACTGTTCGCGTTCGGCCTCGAAACTGTCACCACCTGTGGTGATGAGCTTGAGCTGATCCACGCCCAGCGCCTTCTCGATGGCGGTCACGAAGTAACCCTCTTCCTTGATGTTCATGCCGGTGGCACCGCCCGGAGTCAGGCTCCAGCAATTCACATCCTTGCGGATGACTTCCGGATAGACGGAGAAAGTATCTATATCCATGTGAGTCATGACGGTATCCAGGTGCATGCAGCTGCGGTGTTTCGGCAGTTCCATGGCGATGACCTGTTTGGCCTGACCGTGTTTGAACAGGCTGCGAGCCAGGTGCTCGACCCCTTGCGGCGTGGTGCGCTCGGACATGCCGATGAGCACGGCCCCACGGCCGATAACCAGTACATCACCCCCTTCGATGGTGGAGTTGTCGTAGTCACGATCCTCGTCACCGAAGTACTTGATGAAATCCTGACCGGCAAACTGCGGGTGCCAGCGGTAGATAGCCTTCACATGGTTGGTTTCGCGACGACGGGCCGCCTTGGCCATGGGGTTGATGGAGACGCCACCATAGACCCAGCAGGAGGTATCACGGGTAAAGAGGTGGTTGGGCAGCGGCTCTATGATGAAATCGGTCGGGGCGTGCATGCCTACTACCATGTTGACGCCACTGTAAGGCATCTCTGAGTAGGTCAGGCCACCGGAGAGAATGCGCGCCAGTTCGCGGTGCGGCATGTCCGCCAAGAAGCAGCGCACGTCGTTGGCGAGGGAAGAGCCGAGGCGATAATCGGACACTTGATGTTGCAGCAGCCAGGTTTTGGCTTCCGGCACATCCAGCGTCTCGGCCAGCAGGTTAGTCAGCAGGAAAACGTCGACATTCTGATCGCGCAGTACCTGAGCGAATTTGTCGTGCTCCTGACCGGCGCGTTCAACCGACAGGACATCATCAAACAGCAGGTCCTGGCAGTTGGAAGGGGTCAGACGCTTCAGACTGAGGTTGGGGCGGTGCAACATGACACGGCGCAATTGGCCAACTTCAGAACCTACATAAAATTTGCTCATGATTATATTCCGTCTAGCAGTGGTCCCTGCGAGTGATTGAATAGATTCCTTCTATTCATGCTCGTGGCTAAGGCGGGATATTCTTTATGTAGGGTACTCAGCTTGTGTTCTATCCTGCCCTTGCCTTTCGAGACCGAGGTTAGACCTGCTAATCACGATAAACTTAGACATTGATCACATTCACTCTGAACTGAATAAAATCACGGTTTATTCTTTGATGAGGGTAACAGAACTGACAATCTCTCATTCAGCCATCATGCATCAACACGCATAAACCCATGCTTTAATTTCAAATTTCATCCTATTTCATTCATTTCTCATATCTGCCAAAGGATATAGAAAAAAACAAAAAACCATTATTTTCAATGTGATACAAAATAAAAATGCATCACCTGAATTTAATGTGCATGAAACTGAATTTTTCACTGATTTTTACGGGATCAACATCGAGATAAATAGTCATAAGTGAGCGGCGCGCTGAATAATCTGCTTCTTGTCCCAGATCATGGCATTGTGCCAAACCCGCCAGCACAGGCTCGTGGCAGACGTTGTCAACAACATGCCGGTTATATGGATATGCACAAAGCCCGCATCTTGGTCATGTATTTCTCAGCCCCCTTGCCACCCTCTCTGTTCAAACTTTTTTCATTCGGTGAATTTATTTCATCACCTTGCGTCGCAGGCCCGCTCGGCTTTACTCAGAAAGTGATCCAGATCACACCGTGTTCTGTTACCAAGGAGATAGCCATGAAGATCAAGTCACTGTTTCTGTTCGCCGCCCTGACCTTGCCCATGACCCCATCGCTGGTCAGCGCTGCGGGCGCCCCCGCGATACCCATGGTGGTCTGCCATGTCGACCAGGCTCCCCAGATGCTGGTCCCAGAGTACGTGTGCAAGTGGTACGGTGGCCGCCAACACCACTGAAAATGAAAGCCCAGGAGGAGGTCGCCTCCTCTTGGCTTGTCATGCGTCCCTCCTCCTATATTCAAGGCAGCTGTTTTCATAGGGATAGGAAATAGTCATGATCCTGTTGGTCGATGGTGACCCACAACTCACCACAGTGGACTGGATCCAGGCACGCAACGACAACCCGGCTCGGCCCCAGATAAACAGCGTTCAGCTCTAAGGCAATATTCGCAACGACTTGCTCAGCCTGAAGAAGCGCTATGACTACGTCATCGTCGACTGTGGCGGCGAGGGCAACCGGGCACAGCGCTCCACCATGCTAGTGGCCACAGATGGGAGATCGCATCACCACCTGCAAGATGGTCAATCCTACCCTCAAGGCCGCCATGGTACTGGTGCACGATAATGGCCCGCAAGTCGGCCTGCTGGCCCTGCAAAACAGCACTTATACCAAAGTCGCCCCCTATCCCCTGGATGTGCTGGGTGCAGAGTCCCAGGGCATGATCGGCTACATGCTGATCCAGCAGCTCAAGAACCTGATGCCGAGCCGCAACGTCACTGCTCTGCTGGCCCACCATATTGGTAGTCATTCTTGCCTTTCCGGCAACCAGCCATCTGCCTCTTCCCCCTTTTTGAACCCGAGTTAAACCGCGTGTGAGATATTCGCCACACACCCTGTGAGCAAAACGCCGAAAAAAATCCCGAGATAGTCGGAAGATGGGATCAACTAACCTGAACTATAAACACTCAACCATATGATTTTAAATGACAAAAAACGCAACAAGTTTCTTGCGTAACGAGATTCGTAAAAACGTTTTTCAGGCTACCGTTGTCGTCCCCTGCGAAATCCTTATAGTTACTCATGCACGGACGCAATGAAGTCGGTCAGGAAGACTGGCTGCCAGGGTTGGGCAAATGGACTCACCACAGGATGTGGTAAAGGACACCTCCCAGGACGGAGAAAGTGCGACGGGAACGGACGACTCGTCAAGCCATGATGGCTACAGGACACCCCAAAGGATTGGGAAGGGGAAACCTAAAGGAAGAGGTATAGTCAGGGATTGCAGGGAGCAACTTCGTTCAAGGATATGAGCGATAAGACTATCGGGGGCGACGCAAGTCGCCCCCATCTTTTTGACCTTTTTTTATCTGGACCCCAACTCCAGATGCCGTTACTGCTGCCGGAAGGACCCCACGATTTCCCTCAGCCTGTGATAGGTCTGCTGCATTGAAGCCAAGCTGGTCACGGTCAGACGGCGAGTGAGATCGCCACTGCCATGGGACGGCTCCGGCACCACTATCGCCACGCCAAGCAGCGAAAAGTAACGCCCCTCACCACTCATCTTCTCCAGCAGCTTCTTGAATTCGCTCATGTCGAGGTAGTAAAGGTAGGCAGAGCCGGCGCCGCGTGGCATCAATGGTGTCCAGTCTCAGCAAGAGGTCAATCTCGACCTGAATGGCATGGGCCCCTCTAGAAGAGAGGGCTGGCAATGCCAACCCTCCCTGCCAATCGTTATTTCTTCTTGGCGTACTTCATGGAGTCCAGCGCGACCGCCAGAATGATGATGCCGCCCTTGATGATGAACTGCCAGTAAGGGCTGACCCCGATATAGGTCAAACCGTAGTTGATCAGGGTAAAGATAAGTACGCCGGTAATCACACCCGCGACTGTCCCTACCCCGCCAGCAAACGATACCCCGCCCACCACGCAGGCCGCGATGGCATCAAGCTCGTACATGAAGCCGAGGTTATTGGTGGCACTGCCCACACGGCCCGCCTCCAGCATGCCACCAAAGGCGTAGAAGACCCCTGCCAGGGCATAGATCATCACCAGATTGACCGCCACGTTGACGCCGGAGACCTTGGCCGCCTCGGGGTTGCCACCGATGGCGAAGATGTTTTTGCCAAAGCGGGTCTTGTTCCACAGCACCCAGACAAAGACGCTGGCGATGGCTGCATAGAAGGTGAGATACGAGAGCTTGAATCCTCCTATCCGGATAAATCCCTGGGCGAAGCTGGAGAAGCGGGGATCAAACCCGGCCACCGGCGAGGCGCCCACCGAGTCAAAGTAGAGGGAGTTGATACCGTAAACGATGATCATGGTGCCCAGGGTGGTTATGAACGGGGTCACGTTCAGGTAAGCCACGATGAGGCCGTTAACCAGCCCGATCAGCGCCCCCACGGCACACACCAGCAGGATCACCACCGGAATGGGCACCTCCCCCAGACTGGGGAACACCTTGTTGACGTTGGTCAGCGCCTGCAGCATGGTCGCCGCAATCAGCGCCGCCAGACCGACCTGACGACCGGCCGAGAGATCCGTCCCCTGGGTGATGATGATGCCCGCCACCCCCAGCGCTATGATGACTCGCACCGAGGACTGGGTCAGGATGTTGCTGAAGTTGGTGAGGCTCAGGAAGGAGGGCTCCTGGATCACGATGACCATGAGCAGTACCAGCAACACCAAGTAGATGGCGTTTTCCTTTAGCGCCTGCATCAGATTGAAATTTTTAGCCGACTCCATAAATGTCTTCCTGTCTCTAGAGGTACAGAGATGCCAGGCGCAGTATCTCGCTCTGGTCAGTTTCTTTGGTATTGACGATCCCGGCGACCCGGCCATTGCTCATCACCATGATGCGGTCGGTGATCCCCAGCAGTTCGGGCATTTCAGACGAGATGATGATGATCCCCTTCTCCTTCTTCGCCAGCTCCAGGATCAGCTGGTAGATCTCGAACTTGGCCCCCACGTCGATGCCGCGGGTGGGCTCGTCGAGCATCAGGATCTCCGGCTGGGTCAGCAGCCAGCGACCGATGATCACCTTCTGCTGGTTGCCCCCGGAGAGAGAACCGATCTGGGTCTGCTGGGTCGGCGTCTTGACCCGCATGGAGTCGATAACCCACTGGGTATCGCTCTTCATCTTGTTGTCGCTGAGCAGCCCCATGGAACCTTTGTAGCTGTCCATGTTGGCAATCAGGGAGTTGAAGGCGATGTCGAGACGCGAATATATACCGGTGGAGCGACGCTCTTCCGTCACCAGCGCAAAGCCGTTGCGAATCGCTTCGTGGGCATTGTGGTTGGCCACCTCTTTGCCGTGCAGCTTGATGCTGCCCTGGCTGCGATCGCGAATGCCGAACAGGGTCTCGACGATATCGGTGCGCTTGGCCCCGACCAACCCGGCGATGCCGAGGATCTCCCCCTTGTGCAGGTTGAAGGTCACGTCCTTAATGGAGGGCTGGTTCTTAGCCGTCAGGTGTTCGATCTCGAGGATCACCTCTTGCGGCTGGTTGGTCTTTTCCGGGAAACGCTGGGTCAGCTCACGACCAACCATCATGCCGATGATCTGATCCATGGTCATCCCCTTGAGCGGTTGGGTTGCCACCCACTGGCCATCCCGTAATATGGTGATCTCGTCACAGAGCTGGAAGATCTCCTCCATCTTGTGAGAGATGTAGACGATGCCGCACCCCTTGTCCTTCAACTTGTTGATGATTTTGAAGAGGTGGTTCACCTCTTTCTCGGTCAGGGAGGAGGTAGGCTCGTCCATGATGACGATCTTGGCGTCATAGGAGAATGCCTTGGCGATCTCGATCATCTGCATCTGGGAGACCGACAGGGTCGCGACCTTCACCTTGGGATCGATGTCGATGTCGAGTTCATCGAAGATGCGCTTGGTGTCGTCATACATCTTGCCGTGGTCGATAAACCACCCCTTGGTGGGGTAGCGGCCGAGCCACATGTTGTCCATCACAGTACGCTGCAACACCAGGTTGAGCTCCTGATGCACCATGGAGACGCCATTTTCCAGCGCCTGCTTGGAGGAGCTGAAGTTGATCTCCTGCCCCTTGAAGAAGATTTTGCCCTGATCCTTCTCGTAAATGCCGAACAGGCACTTGAGCAGTGTGGATTTTCCCGCTCCGTTCTCGCCCATCAACGCATGCACAGAATGAGGACGGACCCGTAAATTGACATTATCGAGTGCCTTGACGCCGGGAAAGCTCTTACTGACGTCAATCATCTCCAACAGCCATTCTGATTGTTGCTGTGTTGTCATATCAGCCATCACATCTGGTTGAAAAAAGGGCAAGGGGATCGCCCTTGCCCTGGAGGAGGGAATTACTCGAATTGAGACAGGTTGTCTTTATCCACACCGACGTAGGCAACACGCACGACCTTGTCGACGATATTCCACTTGGTGCCTTCACCGGCCGGTTTGCCTTCAGCCAGGTTCTTGGTCAGCTCGAAGGTGGCTTTGGCCTGGTTGGCCGCATCGTTCAGCACTGTACCCGCCATGGCACCGCTCTTGACCATGGCCAGCGCTTCCGGCAGTGCATCAACGCCGAACACCGGGATGGCACTCTTGCCCTGCGCTTTCAGTGACTCGACCGCGCCCATTGCCATGCCGTCGTTGTTGGCGATGACCACTTCAATCTTGTTAGCGTTGGGGCCGGAGATCCAGGCATCCATCTTGTCTTTCGCCATGGCGGTATCCCACATACCGGTATCCATGTGCAGCTGCTGAGTCTTGACGCCGCCATCGTTCAGGGTCTTGACCACGTAGGAGGTACGGGCTTCCGCATCCGGGTGACCCGGCTCACCTTTCAGCAGCACAAACTGGATCACGCCATCCTTGTTCAGATCCCACTCCGGATGAGCTTGCCAGTGTTTGGCAATCAGCTGACCCTGGATGATTCCTGACTCCTTGGAGTCGGTCCCCACGTAGTAAGCCTTCTCATAGCTGGCCAGATCGGCAGCACTCGGCTCCTTGTTGTAGAACACCACGGGCACATCTTCGCCACGGGCCTTCTCAATCACGACAGGGGCCGCAGCCGGGTCAACCAGGTTGATAGCCAGCGCCTTCACGCCCTTGGCCAGCAGCACGTCTATCTGGTCGTTCTGCTTGGACTGGTCGTTCTGGGAGTCATTCATCAGCAGCTCAACCCCGGGGTTGGCAGCCGCTTCCTTCTCGATCGCCTTGCGTACCACCGCCATGAAGTTGTCGTCGTACTTATAGACGGTCACCCCGATACGGGTCTCGGCATGGGCAGTGGCTCCTGCCATCAGGCTCATCAGCACGGCGGCAATTGTCGTGATTTTTTTCATTGTTATGCTCCGATCTCTCTATCTGTTTTTGTAGGGAATGCTGTGCGCCAATTGAGCTGGCGCCAGCCTTAATGTAATCAATTTGTTGTGCAATGCTCTGTGACCCTGACAACAAAATGAAAACGATTACAATTTGTTACGTGGCAACAAAAAAACTAAATATCATATGGTTATGAGCAATGAATCTCCATTGAGGCTTAACCGCCACCTCAGTCGACCCACCCATGGCTCAGATTCAGCGTAGAACACAGTTCCAATAGTAGCCGCCTGGCTGTAACCAATATTCCGGTCGCACGCTCTGACTCCAGGAGTCGTCGCCACCAATCCCCATATGGAAGCCATCGAGGCAGAGATACAGGCCGCCCTCGGCCACCAGATCTGTCTGGTGACGGGCCAGGGCCAGCTGCTGCTGGCTGTAGCGGCTGACGCTGAAATGGAACTGCCCTTCGACCACGAGATCCCCCAGTTGTAGTTGGCGGGTATCACAGCGCAGTCCGTTGTCAGTCGGGAAGACATAAGGGGTATGCAGGGCCGCCAGCGGCAACTGCCAGCGACCGAGATCGGCGCCGAGCAGGCGATCCGGATAGTTCTCGTGAGGACCCAGCCCCAGCCAGCTCACCTCTGCCACCTCGTCGACCACCCAAAGCAAGGCGCCGATGCGGGGCAGTGACGGCATGCCGGCCGCGACCTCGACGGCTATGGTAAGCGCCATGGCACCGTCTGCACCGAAGTCGTGCTGCCAGCGGGTCGACAGTTTGAGCACCCCCTGGACAAAGTAACCGTGCCTGACCAGCACGCGGCCATGATGGGGATCCACCTCCAGCCCAAGACAACGATGCTCCAGATCGTTGAGTCCGGCGCCTTGCCAGCGGGCAATCCAGGCGTTGGGATCTATGTGATCCGCCTCGCTGGCGCCTATGTCGTTGTCGAGCGGCGCACGATAGAAGTGATCGGCGATGGCATCTTGCAGTCGTTCGCGGCCATGTTTCTGCCAACTGCGTATGCGGCCGCTGGTTTTGTCCAGTTGCCACTCACTGCCAGCCGCGCAGACAAGCCAATGATCCGGCTGCTCGTTTATCGCGGCGGGGTTACACGCCGCCGGTATCGCCATAGGCGTTGGCAGCATAAATTGCTGGCGCGCCACCTCATGCTCAGGCTCGGCCCAGGCCGTGGCTGCGGGTTGCACTATGGCCAGATCCAGCCAGGCGAGGAAGCCCGCCGCAAAGGCGGGCAGCGTCCCGGTCAGGGTCAACTCGACCACCCCTTGCGGCGCCAACATGAGGGAGAGCTCCCCCTGCTGCATCACATGGCCGTTCTCGCACAGCTGCCAGCAAAGCCGTTCGTTATCGGTGGCGCGGAACAGGTATTCGCTCTCGATCCGCACCCGCAGCGGGGTGTGCTGGAGCAGGCTGAAGCGGAACGGCTGCTGGGCCCGTTTCGCCTCGCACAGGGCGGGATGGGGGGTGCGATCCGGGAACAGCAGGCCGTTGCAGCAAAACTGGCGATCATTGGGCTGGTCGCCGAAGTCACCGCCGTAGGCCCAGTAGTGACGGCCATCGTCGGTCTGCTTGTCGAGCCCCTGATCCATCCAATCCCACACGAAACCGCCCTGTAGCCTGGGATGATCGCGAAACGCCTGCCAGTAGTGGGCATAGCCCCCCAGGCTGTTGCCCATGGCATGGGCGTATTCGCAGAGGATCAGCGGACGGGTCTCGTCCGGCAGGCCGATCCACTTGGCCAGCGCCCACTTTGGCACGGCCGGAAAGGGCTGATCCTGATGGGTGCGCGCATACATAGGGCAGATGATGTCGGTGGCCGCAGTATCGGCGCCGCCCCCCTCGTACTGCACCGGACGGCTCGGGTCGCTGCCCTTGACCCAGCCATACATGGCATCGTGGGCCGGGCCATAGCCCGACTCGTTACCCAGCGACCAGATGATGATCGAGGGGTGGTTGAAGTCGCGCGCCACCATGCGGGTCGCCCGCTCCAGAAAGGCATTGCTCCAGGCCGGATCCCGCGCCAGCCGCCCCATGGGGGTCATGCCGTGGGTCTCCAGATTCGCCTCGTCCACCACGTAGAGGCCGAGCCGATCGCAAAGGCGGTAAAACTCCGGATGGTTGGGGTAATGGGAGCAGCGCACCGCGTTGAAGTTGTGCTGTTTCAGCAGCCGCAGATCCCGCGCCATGGTGGCGGGGGTCACCACGTGGCCCTGGGCCGCATCGTGTTCGTGGCGGTTGGCACCACGGATCAGCAGAGGCAGGCCATTGACTCGCAGCAGACCGCCTTTGATCTCCACGGCCCGAAAGCCCACATCATAGGCCTCGCTCTCGATGGGCTCGCCCTGCTCGCCGAGCAAGGTCAGGGTCAGCCGGTAGAGGTGGGGTGTCTCGGCGCTCCACTTGCGAGGGGCCGTGACCGCCAGCCACAACTCGCTGCGATCCTCATAGGCCCCCTTCTCGTCGATGGTTATGGTTGAGGTACCAAGCCGCTGGCGCAGGTTGGCCACCCGCTCTGTGCCGTCGTAGAGGCTGACCTCCACCGACAGATCCATTGCGTTGGCGGCCTGCAGCGCGATCTTGAGACCTGCATCCCGATAGCAATCATCCAGCACGGGTGTCAGCCGCACATCCATCAGGTGGCGATCGGGTTTGTGCAGCAGACTGACGGAACGGAAGATACCACTCAGGCGCCACATGTCCTGATCCTCCAGATAGGAGCCATCGGACCAGCGCAACACCAACACAGCCAGCCGGTTGCGGCTGGCCTGCAGAAAGGGGCTGAGATCGAATTCGGCGGGCAGCCGGCTGTCCTGGGAGTAGCCTACCCAGTGGCCGTTGCAGAACAGGTAGAAGGCGCTGTCGACCCCGTCGAAGATGATGCGGGTCTGGCCGCTGGCCAGCCAGTCGGCGGGCAACTCGAACTCGCGAGAGTAGCAGCCGGTCGGATTGGCAGCAGGCACCCTGGGCGGATCGCAGGGGAAGGGGTACTTGATGTTGGTGTAGATGGGGCTGTCCGTGAGCGGACGCGATGCCGGGTAGGCGGCATCCAGCTGCCAGTTGCCCGGCACCGTAATGGGGCAGGCATCCGCCAGATCCTGCGCCAGCCAGCCTTCGGGCACCAGCTCGGGTGCGGCAAAGAAAGAGAAGCGCCACTCGCCATCGAGCAAGAGACGGGAGGAAGAAGCCAGATCATCCCTGGCATCCGCTTCGCTGCGCCAGCTGAACATGGGGGTATGGGCAGCCAGCCGGTTTACCGACGTAATGGCCTGGGTCTGCCAATCCTGACGTGCCACTATCTCCCTGAGCATTCACTCTCTCCCTGCTGATTGGAAAACCTCTTCAGTCTAGAGAAGTATGACGCAGGGAACGGCGATCTCGCTCACACACATGTAAACGATTACACCAATTTTGTTAAGTAAAACGGAGTAAAAATGATTAAAAACCAGGTAAAAAAATAAACGCGCATAACACGACCTCGAACGAGGCCGTGTCTGATCGCTATCCGGCCCGAACCGGTGCGACCGAGTGGCGATTGATCAGCGTGGGGGTATAAATCCGGCTCTGGGTCGCCTCACTCTCCCCCGCCGCCAGCTGAATAGCCAGCTTGGCAGCCTGGGCAGCCATCAGCTCGATGGGATAGCGCATGGTGGATAGCTTGGGTCTCAGGTATCTGGCATAGATGATGTCATCGAAGCCCACCACAGAGACCTCCTCCGGCACCTTGAGGCCATTATCCGCCAGCACCGAGATGGCGCCGGCCGCCATGGCATCGTTATAGGCCACTACGGCGGTCACCCTGAGCCCCTTGGCCAACAGGTTGAGCATGGCGCGCTCGCCCCCCTCCTCGCTCGGTGTGCCGCTCTCGATCAGCTCCGGATTTGCTGCCAGACCCGCCTCCATCAACCCGTCCTGATAGCCCTCCAGACGCAAGGTGGCATCCTCAATGGCGTGATCCGAGCTGATAAACGCGATATGGCGATGGCCCAGATCGATCAGATGACGGGTCGCCGTAGCGGCCCCCAGCCGGTTGTTAAGGGCGATGCAGCGTCCCTTGAGGGCAGGAATATCGCGGTTGATCAGCACCATGCCGGGCACCCGCATGGCGTAGTCGATAAGCTCCTCGTCGCTCAGCGCCTTGCTGTGCACCACCAGCGCCTCGCAGCGCTTGCCGATCAGCAGCTCGATGGATTCCCGCTCTTGTTGCGCCCTGTGAAAACCATTACCCATCAACAGGTGCAACCCCTGCCCCACCGCAATCGCCGCCACCCCCTTGATCAGGGCGCCGAAGAAGGGATCCGCCACGTCACCGACCACCACGCCCATGGTGTCACAGGTCTGGCTCACCAGTGCCCGCGCGTTGGCGTTGGGGGTATAACCCAGCTCGGCCATGGCCTTCTGCACCACCTCGCGAGAAGCGGCGCTGGCCTTGGGAGAGTTGTTCATCACCCGTGAAACCGTTGCCACCGACACATTGGCCAAACGGGCGACATCCTTGATGGTGCTCATGCTGTTTTCACTTATTTCACTGTGCAATAGCGCACCATTATACCCAGCAAACCTATTGAAAACAGGGGTGAAGCGCATATCTGCTACCAGAATAATCTCAAAAATAATGTAATCGTTTACACTGTTTTGCAAGCAAGCTCACAGTTTGGTCGCCACCCCCTCGGCTAGACTCCTTTCAGACACTTTTTCAGTGGAGAGCAAGATGAACGTTCTGGTCACCGGCGGTTGCGGATATATCGGCAGCCACACCTGTCTGGCCTTGCAGGCAGCGGGAATGAAACCCGTTGTGGTGGATAGCCTCTGCAATAGCAAGGCGGGCGTACTGGCTCGCATCGCCGCCATCAGCGGCCAGCAACCCGTCTTCTATCAAGGGGATATTCGCGATGCCGTCCTGCTGGATCGGATCTTTGCCGAACAACAGATCGACGCAGTGATCCATTTTGCCGCTCTGAAAGCCGTCGGTGAGTCGACCCGTATTCCGCTGGACTACTACGAGAACAACCTGAGCGGCACCCTCACCCTGTTGCAGGCGATGAAACGTGCCGGGGTCGACAGCCTGGTGTTCAGCTCGTCAGCCACCGTCTATGGCGATCCGGCCAGCACGCCCATCCGGGAGGACTTCCCGCGCAGCGCCACCAATCCCTACGGGCGATCCAAGCTGATCATCGAGGAGATCCTCGAGGATCTGCAGCAGGCTGAACCCCATTGGAGCATGACGCTGCTGCGCTACTTCAACCCGGTCGGCGCCCATAGCTCCGGCTCCCTGGGGGAAGATCCTCAGGGCATACCCAACAATCTGATGCCCTTCCTGACCCAGGTCGCCATCGGCCGCCGCGCCTCTCTCTCTGTCTTTGGAAACGATTACCCCACCGTCGATGGCACCGGGGTGCGGGACTACATCCACGTGATGGATCTCGCCGAGGGACACGTCAAAGCGCTGCAACATTGCGCCCGGCAGGGGGGCATACACGTCTACAACCTGGGCACAGGTCAGGGCCAGAGCGTGTTGCAAATGGTCGCCGCGTTCGAAGCCGCCTCCGGTCGGCCGCTGCCCTATCGCATTGAACCCAGGCGCCCCGGCGACATCGCCGAGTGCTGGGCCGATCCCGCCAAGGCAGAGCGCGAGCTGGGCTGGCGGGCCAGTCGGGATCTCGCAACCATGTGCGCCGACAGCTGGCGCTGGCAGTCCGCCAATCCGCAGGGGTACGAGGCGTGAACATGCCCAGTGCCACTCGCCCTCCTTCGTCCGCCCGGCAGGCGGCTAATCTATCCATTTCATCAAATAATGAGGAGTGATGATGTTCAACCCGGTTGATCACCCCCACCGTCGTTTCAACCCACTGACCGGTCAATACGTGCTGGTCTCCCCCCACAGGGCCAAGCGCCCATGGCAGGGCCAGGTAGAGAAGATAAGTCAGGCGCCGAATTACTCCCATGATCCGGATTGCTTCCTCTGCGCAGGCAACCAGCGCGTCACCGGCGACAAGAACCCGGACTATCAGGGCACCTTCGTCTTCACCAACGACTTCGCCGCCCTGATGCAGGACACGCCGCCCGCCCATGGCGACCAGGATCCCCTGCTGAAACTGGAGGCCGCCCGCGGCACCAGCCGGGTCATCTGTTTCTCGCCCGATCACGGCAAGACACTGCCCGAGCTGCCGCTGCCCGCCATAGAGGCCGTGATCACCACCTGGATGGAACAGGTGGCCGAGCTGTCGAGCCAGTGGCAATGGGTGCAAGTGTTTGAAAACAAGGGCGCCGTCATGGGCTGCTCCAACCCCCACCCTCACGGCCAGTTGTGGGGCAGCGATTTTCTGCCCAACGAAATCGCCCGCGAAGAGCAGCACCAGCGTGACTGGCTGGCCGAGCATGGCCGCCCGCTGCTGGTCGAATATGTGGAGCGGGAGCTGGTGGATCGTACCCGCATCGTCGTGGAAACCGAACACTGGCTGGCAGTCGTTCCCTTCTGGGCCGCCTGGCCGTTCGAAACCCTGCTGCTGCCCAAGACCCATGTGCCCTCCCTGCTCGGCCTCACCCCCGAGCTGCAGCAGGATCTGGCGGTGGCACTCAAGGAGCTCACCAGCCGTTACGACAACCTGTTCGAGTGCAGCTTTCCCTACTCCATGGGTTGGCACTTCGCGCCGCCGCACTCCGACTGCCCGGAAGCCTGGCAGCTGCACGCCCACTTCTATCCGCCCCTGCTGCGCTCCGCCACGGTGCGCAAGTTCATGGTGGGTTTCGAGATGCTGGCAGAAGCCCAGCGCGACCTCACACCGGAGCAAGCTGCAGAACGGCTGCGTGCCCTGAACCCGATTCACTACAACCAGACCAGCCAAGCCAATGAGGAAACCCTATGACCCCCAGCCAACACGTCAGCACCGTTTTTGCAGAGCAGTTTGGGCAGCAACCCGACCTGCTGGTGCGTGCCCCCGGCCGCGTCAACCTCATCGGCGAGCACACTGACTACAACGACGGTTTCGTGCTGCCCTGCGCCATCGACTTCGAAACCTGCGTCGCCATCGGCCTGCGGGATGACAGCCTGGTGCACGTGATCGCCGCCGATTATGGCAACCAGCACGACCTGTTCGATCTTAACCACCCCATCACCCATCATGCCGAGCAGCGCTGGAGCGACTACATCCGCGGCGTGGTGAAATACCTGCAGGTGCGCGGCCATGCGCTGCGCGGCCTCAACCTGGTGGTCTCGGGCAACGTGCCGCAGGGCACCGGCCTGTCGTCGTCCGCCTCGCTGGAAGTGGCCATAGGCCAGGCCTTCAAGGAGGCGCTGGGGCTCGACATCAGCCAGGCCGAGATAGCGCTCAATGGCCAGCAGGCGGAGAACCAGTTCGTCGGCTGCAACTGCGGCATCATGGATCAGATGATCTCCGCCAGCGGCAAGCAGGATCATGCCCTGCTGCTCGACTGCCGCTCGCTCCAGACCCGTCTCATCCCCATGCCCCCCGATCTGGCGGTGCTGATCGTCAACTCCAACGTGTGGCGCGGTCTGGTGGACAGCGAATACAACACCCGCCGTCAGCAGTGTGAAACCGCCGCCCGCCACTACGGGGTCAAGGCGCTGCGCGACCTCGACATGGCCGCGCTGGAAGCGGGCAAGGCCGGGCTGGATGAGGTCTGCTACCGCCGCGCTCGCCACGTGGTGGGCGAAAACGCCCGCACCCTGGCCGCCGCCGATGCGCTGGAGTACGGCGATCTGGTGCGCCTCGGCGAACTGATGGCCGAGTCCCACGCTGCCATGCGCGATGACTTCGAGATCACAGTGCCCCCCATCGACGGTCTGGTGGAGATCATCAAGGCCAAGCTTGGCCGCGAAGGCGGTGTGCGGATGACGGGCGGCGGCTTCGGTGGCTGCGTGGTTGCCCTGCTACGCCCGGCGCAGGTGGCCGAGGTGATTGCCGCCGTCGACGCCGAGTATCCGGCCCGCTTCGGTCTCAAGGCCGATAGCTATGTCTGCCGCGCCAGTTCAGGGGCAGGCAAGTTATGAGCGGCGCCATGACCCCATTCGATCTGGAAAACGAAGAGGGGCTGCGCCTGCGCGGCCTCGATTTTGGCGCCACCCTCACCTCCCTCACCCTGCCGGTAGCGGGCAAGCACCGCGAGGTGCTGCTGGGCTGCGCCGAAGCAGCCTATCCTGCGCAGCAAGCGTGGCTGGGCGCAGTCGCCGGGCGTTTTGCTAACCGCATTGGCGGCGCCAAACTGGTGCGCGATGGCCAGCACTGGCCGCTGGATGCCAATCAGGCGCCCCACTGCCTGCACGGCGGACGGGAGGGGTTTCATCGCCAGCGCTGGAACATCAAGGAGCTGGAGGCTGATAGGGTCAGACTCGTCCTGCTGTCAAAGGCGGGCGATCAGGGTTTCCCCGGCAACGTGCGGGTGACGCTGGAGTACCGGCTGGAGCAGTGCGATCTGGTGGTCGATTTCAGGGCCAGCACGGATGCACCGACCCCGGTCAGTCTCACCAGTCATGCCTACTTCAACCTGGATGGGGGCGGCGATGTACGCGAGCACACCATCAGCCTCAACGCCGATCGCTTTTTGCCAACCGATGAGAGCGGTCTGCCGCTGGCCATTACGCCGGTGGAAGGCCCCTTCGATCTGCGCGCCCAGCGCCCAATAGGCCAGGATTGGCTGAGCCATCCCCAGCAACAGCAGGCCAGGGGGTACGATCACGCCTTCCTGCTCAACCAGCTACGGCATGACAGCCGAGAGATCCCCTCTTTACCGCTCGCTGACCCTGAGCATACCTGGGCCGCACGAGTGATCTCCGGCGATCGGCAGCTGGCGATGGAGGTCTACACCAACCAGCCTTCGCTGCAGTTTTACACCGGCAACTGGCTGGCCAATACGCCGAGCCGCAACGACCAGCCGTATCGGGATTACGACGGCTTCTGCCTGGAGGCGCAGCAGTTACCGGACAGCCCCAACCGGCCCGAGCTCGGCAATCCCTGGCTGCTGCCGGGACACTACTACCACCACCAGACCCGCTACCGTTTTATCCGCAACTGAGATCGGCCGATCTTAAGATTTACATGGCCTCATCTGTCACAATCGAGCAAGATAAACCGCCCCGAGACCTTCCCGGGGCGTTTTTACATCAACGAAATTAAGGACTGTTTGTTCGATGACTGACACTTATAGCCTGCTGGTCGCCTTTATTCTGGGCGTCGTCGAGGGGCTGACCGAGTTCCTCCCCGTCTCCTCCACCGGCCACATGATCATCGTCGGCCACCTGCTGGGCTTCGAAGGCCCCAAGGCCGCCACCTTCGAGATAGTGATCCAGATGGGCTCCATTCTCGCGGTCGTGGCCGTCTTCTGGCGCCGCCTGTTTGGCCTGCTTGGCATCCACTTTGGCCAGAAGCCAGCACAGGATCACGCCACCCTCTCCCTGGTGCACATCATCCTCGGCATGCTGCCCGCCGTGATCATCGGCCTCGCTATTCACAGCTGGATCAAAGCCAACCTGTTCGGCCCCGAGACAGTGATGTACGCCCTGGTGGCTGGCGGCATACTGCTGATCATCGCCGAGAAATGTCGCCCGGCGGTACGCTCCGAGACCCTGGATGACATCAGCTACAAACAGGCGTTCGGCATAGGTCTGTTCCAGTGTCTGGCGCTCTGGCCCGGCTTCTCCCGCTCCGGCGCCACCATCAGCGGCGGCATGCTGATGGGGATCAGTCGTCAGGCGGCAGCCGAGTTCTCCTTCATCCTGGCGGTGCCCATGATGGTGGCGGCAAGCGGGCTGGATCTCTACAAGAGCCGCGACCTCCTCTCCATGGCCGACTTTCCCATGTTTGCGGTGGGGTTCATCACTGCCTTCGTGGTCGCCATGATTGCCATCAAGACCTTCCTGGCGCTGATCCGTCGCCTCGACTTCATTCCGTTCGCCATCTATCGCTTTATCGTGGCCTTCGTCGTCTACCTGGTGTTTGTGGCCTGATGACAGGCAAATAGCCGAATGAAAAAGGGACCTTTCGGTCCCTTTTTCTATTGCTGCCCCACCTCAATAGAGACGATGGGTGATGCCGTTGAGCAGCCGCGACAGTCCCTTGGTGAACTGGACCGGCGCATCCTGCACCGTGTAGCAGAGGCACCCGTCCGGGGTGTGCGGGCTGTGGGCATGGCTGGCATCGCGCCAGATGAAGTCCCCCGCCTGATAGCTGGTCTCCCCGTCCTGTATGTTGCCAGCCAGCAGCAGGGTCAACTCATAGCCCTGATGGGTATGCTCGGGTATGCGGCCACCTGCCTCGATGTGCAGCAGGCTGGCACGAGCCCCCAACTCGTCCAGCGGCAAGCTGTGCTGACGAATGGCACCTATGTGGCGCCACTTGGGGGCATGGTGACGAGCCAACACCCTGGGCAACCGGTATGACTGGCCCGCCACCTGCAACTCGGGTGCTGGCCGCACCGGCTGGCCGAGTTCGACCGGGCTGGCCACCGGCTGTTGCAGTATGCCAGCCAGCATGGCATCGAGCTCCACCGGCATGCTTTCGCTTGTCTCAGTTGGCTCATCTACCGGCTCAAGATACTGACGGGCCAGCGCCTCTTCACAGGCCTGCAAGCGGGCGGCACACTCGGGGCAGAGCTCGCAATGGGCAGAGACACCGACCGCCAGCGGCAGGGGCAGCTCGTCGGCAGCGAAGGCGCGCAACATGGCGTGAATCGGATGGGTTTTAATCATGGCCTTGCTCCACTTGCTCTTTCAATTTCTGTAATGCCAGTCTGAGGCGGGATTTGATGGTACCAAGCGGCACGCCGAGTCGCTCCGCCAGCTCCTGCTGGGAGAACTCCTGCAGATAGATGCCGCGCACCACCTGCTGTTGCGGTTCCGGCAGAGTGGCGAGGTAGTGCGCCATCTGGCGAGTCAGCACGGCATCCTCACCACCGCTCAGATGCTCCTCTTCCGCCCTGAACTCCAGCATGGGCCACAACTCCTCGGCGCAGAGATCCTCCTTGCTGGCGCGGCGGCGGCGCAGCATGTCAAAACTCTGGTTGCGCATGACGGTGTAGATCCAGGTGGTCGGCGCCCCCTTCTCGGGGTGGTAGAGGCGGGCCTTCTGCCACACCAGCAACATGGTTTCCTGCACCAGCTCCATGGCGTTGGCTTCGCTGCCGAGGTGACGCAGCCCATAGCTACGGATGCGCGGCGCAAAGTGGTGAAACAGGCGGGCGAAGGCAGCCTTGTCGGCCTGCTCGGCGACCCGGATGAGAAGAGACTTCAGATCGCCATCTGGGTTGTCCATGGGGGGCGATATCCTGCGCTGAGTCGATTGGGGTTGGCCAGTATATGCCATTGCGCCATGCCTTCAATGTTGTGGTCATCACCATTACGCCGGGTGTGGAAAAAGGATCACTGGCAGGGCCGAAAATATACACTCAATGGCTGGCAACCAGCAGGCCGCTCAGCAGGGAGAGTGCGGGCTGGTTGTCTTCCGCCGCCAGCAACCACTGCTTCTGTTCTACGGGAATGGGCAGCACCTCCAGCCAACGCTGAGCCACCCAGCTGGCATCGTCCCAGTCGGGATCATGGTAGAGCGCCGCATATTCCGGGTAGTCATTGAACACATCCTGCAGTGCCCTGGCCAGGGAGTGCTGATCGGCATTGAGCCGACCCGCCTGCCAGGGCGGCAGCAGCGCCACCTCGCCAATCCTCAGCCCGTCGGGCTCCTGCCACAGCTGGGCGATCCTGACTCGCTCAATGCCGAGCACTGTGATCCCCAGCAGACCATCTGGCAGTTGATCGAAATCGATGATCCGCACCCGGGTGGCGATGGGATACATGTTGCGCAGCGCATCAGGCTGGCGGGGGTCGAGCATGCAGAGCACGAAGCCCTGATCTCCCGCCGCGGCGATCATGCGCTGGTATCTGGGCTCGAAAATTCGCAGCGGCATGATGCCACCGGGCAGCAGGTGAGCCGAGAGGGGAAACAGCGCCAGTTTCATCAGAATATTCCTCTGTGGAAGATACCTGTCGATACGACCGTCGTGGAAGGGCAGATCATTCAGACCGAGTTGGAATAAAAAAAACCCTTAACAATCAGGGGAAAATAGCCTGGACAAGCCGCTTCGATATGCAGTAGAAATGGATAAGCACCATTTATTCCATTGAATATTCTGGATACGGGTGACAAATGTAGTGAAATATCCGCCCGACCCACTCTGGCGGGCCGTCCCTATAGTTTTCTCGGGCCGATGCGGGTAAAATTCACGCCCTTATATATCAGTCATTTTTCGACGCGCAACCTCGGTGGTCAGTTATGAAAGAGCATATTCATCATCTACTTGAACAAACGGTAGCCAATCTCAAGTCAGCAGGCGTGTTGCCGGCGGACCTGGAAGCCCGGGTGCAAGTAGACCGATGCAAGGAGAAGGCTCACGGTGACCTGGCCACCAACCTGGCCATGCTGCTGGCCAAACCGGCCCGCAAGACCCCCCGTGAGCTGGCCGCTGCCATCATAGAGCACCTGCCCGCCTCGGACCTGATCGCCAAGGTCGAGATCGCCGGCCCCGGCTTCATCAACTTCTTCTTCGACCAGCGCTGGCTGGCCGGCCAGGTCGAGGCCATGGTGACCAGCGCCAACGCCAACGTGAAACTGCCCAGCCCGCAGACCGTGGTGGTGGATTACTCGGCGCCGAACGTGGCCAAAGAGATGGCGGTGCACCACATCCGCAGCACAGTGCTCGGTGACGTAGCCGCCCGAGCCTTGGAATTCCTCGGCCACAAGGTAGTGCGCGCCAACCACATCGGCGACTGGGGTACCCAGTTCGGCATGCTGATCGCCTATCTGGAGAAGATGGCCAACGAGCACGCCAGCGACATGGCACTCAAGGATCTCGAAGCCTTCTACACCCAGGCCAAGCGTTGCTACGACGAAGACGAAGCCTTCGCCGAGCGTGCCCGTAACTACGTGGTCAAGCTGCAGGGCGGCGATGAGTACTGCCGTACCATGTGGAAGAAGCTGGTCGACATGACCATGGAACAGAACCAGATCAACTACGACCGCCTGAATGTCTCCCTGACCAACAAGGACATCATGGGCGAGTCCATGTACAACGACATGCTGCCGCAAATCGTGGACGACCTGAAAGCCAAGGGTCTGGCGGTCGAGAGCGAAGGGGCGACCGTGGTGTTCCTGGACGAGTTCAAGAACAAGGATGGCGAGCCCATGGGCGTCATCATCCAGAAGAGCGATGGCGGTTTCCTCTACACCACTACCGACATCGCCTGTGCCAAGTATCGTTACGAGACCCTGGGCGCCGACCGCGTCATGTACTTCATCGACTCCCGTCAGCACCAGCACCTGATGCAGGCCTGGACCATCACCCGCAAGGCGGGCTATGTGCCGGAATCCGTCCCCCTTGAGCACCACGCCTTCGGCATGATGCTGGGCAAAGATGGCCGCCCCTACAAGACTCGTTCCGGTGGCACCGTCAAGCTGGTTGATCTGCTCAACGAAGCCGAGGAGCGCGCGAGCGCCCTGCTGGAGAACCGCAACAGCGATCTCTCCGCCGCAGAGAAGGCCGAAGTGGTACACGCCATCGCCATGGGTGCGGTCAAGTATGCGGATCTCTCCAAGAACCGCACCACAGACTACATCTTCGACTGGGACATGATGCTGTCGTTCGAAGGCAACACGGCCCCTTACCTGCAGTACGCTTACACCCGTATCCAGTCCATCTTCCGCAAGGCCGGCGTCAATGCCGAGACCTTGACCGGCACTGTGACCCTGAACGAGGAAGCCGAAGAGACCCTGGCCCAGAAACTGATCCAGTTCTCCGACGCGGTCAACGGCGTGGCAGACAAAGGCATGCCACACCTGCTCTGTACCTACCTTTACGAGCTGTCCGGCAACTTCATGACCTTCTATGAAGCCTGCCCGATCAACAAGGATGGCGTGGACGAAGCAAGCCGTCAGAGCCGTCTGCTGCTGTGCGCCGCCACCGCCAAGGTCCTGAAACTGGGTCTGGGCGTGCTGGGTATCCATACCCTGGAGCGCATGTAATAGATGGCAACCCGAGATTATGTCGGCAGCCGCCCGCGACGTCGGGCGGGTGGCCGCAATACCAAGAAAGCGGCCCCTCGCCGCTTTCCTGTTATTCCAATCCTGCTGGTCGTGGCACTGCTGGCAGGCTTTGGTGGCTTCCTCTACATGATCAACGGCAAGGGCAGCGATGCCCCCACCATTGAAGAACAGGTCAAGGCCAACAAGCCCAAGACGCAAAACAACGGGTTGCCACAGGAGAAGTGGAGCTATATCGAACGGCTGGAGAACAAGCAGGTCGATATCACAGAGCCGCCCCCCCGACCGGGTGTGCTGCCACCGCCCCCTGCCCAGACCCTGACCTTGCAGCCGGAGAAACTGCCGCAGCCGGTGCCGACCGACATTCCCCAGCCGGGCACCCCCATAGGTCAGGTGCAGCCTTACAAGCCGCAACCGGTTCAACCCGCCAAGCCCGCCCCCGTGGCCACAGCCCAGGTGCAGGTGATCGACCGCCAAGCTGAGCGGGAACGGATGGAGCGTGAACTGCGAGCCGAGCTGGAACGGGAACGGGCCGAGACCACCAGGGCTCAGGCGGCGGCTGACAGCGGTCGCTACATGATGCAATGTGCCGCGCTGCGCTCACAGGATTCTGCCGAGTCGCTCAAGGCGCGTATCGCCTTTGGCGCCGGCCTCTCCTCCAGCCTGCAGATGGTAAATGGCGACAATGGCACCGTCTATAAGGTGATGGTGGGTCCCTTTAGCGGCAAGGCGGCCGTCGATGCGGCCAACCGCAAGCTGCAAAGCGCCGGCATCAGCGGCTGCATCCCCAAAAAGGGATGACCACCGCCAGCGGATGAGTGATCAGGGCCGGGTGGCAACACCCGGCCCTGTTTCTTTTGGTGCCACTCGCTACTGCACCTGTCCCGCCCCGTTTTGTCCCGCCAAACAACAGGCTTGAAAAACCCGCTTGCCATCCCCATCTTTCTTGCCATGCACAGTCTGGCCGTTATTCGGCTCAAGCGAGGTAAGTAAAGTGACTACCATAGTTTCAGTTCGCCGCAACGGTCAGGTCGTCATCGGTGGCGATGGCCAAGTCTCTCTTGGCAACACCGTCATGAAGGGCAACGCCCGCAAGGTTCATCGTCTCTATAACGGCAAGGTGCTGGCCGGTTTCGCCGGCGGCACCGCTGACGCCTTCACCCTGCTCGAGCGCTTCGAAGCCAAACTGCAGGCCCATCAGGGTAATCTGGAGCGCGCCGCCGTGGCGCTGGCCAAAGATTGGCGCACCGATCGCGCCCTGCGCCGTCTCGAGGCCCTGCTGGCGGTGGCCGATGAAAACAAATCCTTCATCATCACCGGCAACGGTGATGTGGTGCAGCCGGAGCATGACCTGATCGCCATCGGCTCGGGTGGCAACTTCGCCCAGTCCGCCGCCATCGCGCTGCTGGAAAACACCGAGCTGGATGCCAAGACCATCGTCGAGAAGTCCCTCAAGATTGCGGGCGACATCTGCGTCTTCACCAATGGCCACCACACCATTGAAGTGCTGAACTATTCTGCTAAATAAGCCAGCCACGTAACCCATTCTCCAAGGGGTGGGCCCTGCCCGCCCCGGATACAGGAACTCCATCATGTCCGAGATGACCCCGAGAGAAATCGTCCACGAGCTGGACCGACACATCATTGGTCAGGCCGACGCCAAGCGTGCCGTCGCCGTCGCCCTGCGCAATCGCTGGCGCCGGATGCAGCTCGATGAAGAGATGCGTCACGAAGTGACCCCGAAAAACATCCTGATGATAGGCCCGACCGGGGTCGGCAAGACCGAGATCGCCCGTCGTCTGGCCAAGCTGGCCAACGCCCCCTTCATCAAGGTGGAAGCGACCAAGTTCACTGAGGTGGGCTATGTGGGTAAGGAAGTGGACAGCATCATCCGCGATCTGACCGACGTCGCCATCAAGCTGGTGCGCGAGACCGAGATGGAGAAGATGAAATACCGCGCCGAGGAAGCCGCCGAGGAGCGCATCCTCGACGCCCTGCTGCCCAACCCGCGCAACAGCTGGGGCGAGGAGGAGAAGGCAGACAACTCCAACACCCGCCAGATCTTCCGCAAGAAGCTGCGAGAAGGCCAGCTGAATGACAAGGAGATCGAACTCGAGCTGTCAGCCAGTCCCATGGGTGTCGACATCATGACCCCCCCTGGCATGGAAGAGATGGCAAGCCAGTTGCAGGGGCTGTTCCAGAACCTGGGGCAGAACCAGAAGAAGAAGCGCAGGATCAAGGTCAAAGAGGCCATGAAGGTGCTGATCGAAGAGGAAGCAGCCCGGCTGGTCAATCCGGAAGAGTTGAAGCAGAAGGCGATTGCGGCGGTCGAAAACAACGGCATCGTCTTCCTCGACGAGATCGACAAGATCTGCAAGCGCGGCGAGAGCTCGGGCCCCGATGTCTCCCGCGAGGGGGTACAGCGCGACCTGCTACCGCTGGTGGAGGGCTGCACGGTCAGCACCAAGCACGGCATGGTCAAGACAGACCACATACTGTTTGTCGCCTCCGGTGCCTTTCAGGTGGCCCGCCCGTCCGATCTCATCCCAGAGCTGCAGGGTCGCCTGCCCATCCGGGTCGAGCTGACCGCGCTCACCACAGATGACTTCGAGCGCATCCTGACCGAGCCGAACGCCTCGCTCACCGATCAGTACCAGGCGCTGATGGCCACCGAAGGGGTCAAGATCGAGTTCACCAAAGATGGTATCCGCCGTCTGGCCGAAGCGGCCTGGCAGGTCAACGAGCGCACCGAGAACATAGGTGCCCGCCGCCTGCACACCGTCATGGAGCGGCTGATGGAAGACATCTCCTATGATGCCTCCGAGAAGTCCGGCGAGACCTTCGTCATCGATACCGACTACGTCAACGCCCACCTCGGTGCGCTGATCGAGGACGAGGATCTGAGCCGCTTCATCCTGTAAGCACAAGCGCAGCACCCTTCCGTACCAAGACGCCTCCCCCTGTGGAGGCGTTTTTTATGCCATTTCAGTCTCACGTCGCTGCCCGCACAACATCCAGGCCAGACAGGTGCGCTGCACTGGCCTGAGCCCGCCGTCAGACTCGCCATTGAGACCCTCACCATCATGGTGGCAGTTTTTTATCCGCACTTACCGCATTCATGGTCATAACCTCTTGTTTTGAGTCTGGTATCCTATAGGGAAGGTCATCCGGCCAACCGAATTCAGGAATTCTGTGTCATGTCTCTCCCCGTCAAGAACAGCGCCAAGCAGCGTGAACAAGACAGATCGCGCATTCTCACCCTACTGCTGGTCGATGATGCCCTCACCGACAGCCTGCTGGATCCGCAGGCGGTACAGGATGCCGAGCTACGCGACCAGACCAGCGAGATCACCAATCTGGTCAACCGCCTGCCCGCCGCAGATATCGCCGATGCGCTGGAATCCCTGCCACCGGACGAGCGCCACGTGCTGTGGCAACTGGTGGATGAGGCGAAGCATGGCCAGGTTCTGGTCGAGGCCTCGGAGACAGTGTGGGACAGCCTGATCAGCGGCATGAGCGACAAGGCGCTGCTGCACGCCCTGCGCACCCTGGACATAGACGATCAGATCTACCTCGGCCAATATCTGCCCCGCAACCTGATGGGCCGACTGCTCACCTCCATGGCACCTCCCCAGCGCGATCGGGTGAGAGAGGTGATCCGCTACGGCAAGCACACGGTCGGCACCATGATGGACTTCGAGCTCATCACGGTGCGCGCCGAGGTGAGTCTGGCGACCGTGCAGCGCTACCTGCGCCTGCGCGGCAAGATCCCCGTCAACACCGACAAGCTGTTCGTCATCGACAGGCGCAACCGACTGCAGGGGGAACTGCCGCTCACCACAGTGCTACTGCACAAGCCGGCAACCCTGGTCGCCGAGGTGATGGAGCGGGATCCAGTCACCTTCGATCCGGAGGACAACGACGAGGCCGCGGCCCGCACCTTCGAGCGGGATGACCTGATCTCCGCCGCCGTGGTGGACGCACGCGGCAAGCTGATGGGCCGCCTCACCGTCGCCGAAGTGGTGGATCTGGTGTATGAGGAGAGCGACACAGATCTGCGCCGCATGGGGGGGATCAGCGAAGATGAAGACGTATTCGCCCCGGTCAGCAAAGCGGTCAAGACCCGCTGGGCCTGGCTCGCCATCAACCTCTGTACCGCCTTCGTGGCCTCCCGGGTCATAGGTCTGTTCGAGCACACCATATCGCAACTGGTGGCGCTGGCGGCCCTGATGCCCATAGTCGCGGGGATCGGCGGCAACACAGGCAACCAGACCATCACCATGATAGTGCGGGCGCTGGCGCTGCAGCACATCCAGGCTGGCAACGTCTCCTTCCTGCTGTGGCGCGAACTGGGGGTGGCACTTATCAACGGCCTGGTGTGGGGCGGCACCATGGGGCTGGCCACCTATGCCCTCTATCAGGATGCCGCACTGGGCGCCGTAATGACGCTGGCCATGATGATCAACCTGCTGGTCGCCGCCCTGATGGGGGTCATCATCCCCATGACGATGTCACGTCTCGGCCGGGATCCGGCGATCGGTGCCAGCGTGATGATCACCGCCATCACGGATACCGGCGGCTTCTTCATCTTCCTCGGGCTGGCGACCCTGTTCCTCATCTAGTAAGGACGAGTCGTCCCGATCAAAAAAGGGGTCCTGAACGGACCCCTTTCTCTGTTCCAGGGGGCGGGCAGCTAGACCCGATACCTAGCCACCGCCTGATTGAGCAGCTTGGCCTGCTCGGTCAAGCCATGGCTGCATGTGGCATTTTCCTCCGCCATCAGGCTCGCCTCCTGGGCTATGTCGCGGATGTTGTTGACGTTGCGGTTCACCTCGCTGGCCACCAGCACTGTGTTCAGGATCAACTTATGACGGATCAGCACGATGGACCTCTCACGAACAGGGAATGGAGTGCATTGAGATTACGCAGAAAACGCTATCCCCGTTGTTGTTCAAGGAATATTCATTGAAATGCCAGTCCCACTCCTTATACTGGATCCCACCTGTTTCCAGCCGTGGATTTGACACTATGGAATACAACACTTCAGAACTGTGCGACATCTATCAGGACATGGTGGATGTGCTCGAACCCATGCTCTGCTCCTTCGGCGGCCGCGCCTCTTTCGGCGGCGTCATCACCACAGTCAAATGCTTCGAATCGAATGGCCTGATCCGTGAGATCGTTAAAGAGAACGGCGTCGGCCGCGTGCTGCTGATCGATGGCGGTGGCTCCATGCGCCGTGCCTTGATCGACAGCGAGATTGCCACTACGGCAGCCGAGAACGAGTGGGAAGGCATCGTCTGCTACGGCTGCGTGCGCGAAGTCGACATCCTGGAGGATCTGGATATCGGCATTCAGGCACTGGCTGCCATTCCGGTGGGCGCCGACAGCAAGGACGTGGGGGAGACGGATCTGCCGGTCAACTTCGGTGGCGTCACCTTCCTGCCGGATGACCATCTCTACGCAGATACCACAGGGGTGATCCTCTCCCCTGAGGCGCTCGATATCGAGTAAGCCGCAACCTGAGTTGTGACGATGGGAGCCTTGGCTCCCATTTTTTTATGGCTGTCACTTGCTGAAAAAAACAAAAAAAGAGGGCCAGAAGAACTGGCCCTATAACTGGAAGCAATGTGAGCAATGTCGTGCCTTCACAAGAAGTCCATCACGTTGGAACGAATGAAGTCTTTCCCGGAAAACAAGTTAACAATAATCATTCTCATTTAACTAAGCAACTCTTATTTGGCAAAAGTGCAAAAAAATTGACCACCCCGGGGATGGTCAATTGCGTCAGGCTTGGCGCGTCGCCGCTTGCAGGCCGGCCAATCCGGCCTCACCCACCAGCTTGCTGCTGAGATAACGCAGTAGGACGCCGTAGAGAGGCACAAACAGACCAAGGCTTATCAGCAACTTGAACACATAGTCCACGGTTGCGATCTCGACCCAGTGCTCGGCCATGAAGGGATCCGTGCTACGCCAGAAGGCGATGCTGAAGAAGGCGATGGTATCCACCAGGTTGCCAAACAGGGTCGAGGCGGCGGGTGCCACCCACCAGGCCCTGAGCCGCCGCAGGCGGTTGAATACCACCACGTCCATAAACTGGCCCACCAGATAGGCCATAAAGCTGGCCAGCGCGATGCGAGCCACGAACAGGTTAAACTCCGCCAGATTGCCCATGCCCTGATAACTGCCCTCGAAGAACAGCACGGAGAGCACATAGGAAACCGCCAGCGCAGGCAGCATCACGGTCTGGATGATCTTGCGGGCCAGACCGACACCGAAAATCCGCACCGTCAGATCGGTGGCCAGAAAGATGAACGGGAAGCTGAAGGCACCCCAGGTGGTGTGGAAGCCAAAGATGGTAATCGGCAGCTGCACCAGGTAGTTGCTGCTGGCAATGATCAGGATGTGGAACAACGAGAGACGCACCAGCGCCGTCTGGTGCTGAGCAGGGGTCAGATTCATATTGTGACCTTTTTGGTTAATGGGGTTAGGGAACCCATACCGCCACCATTGGCGATAATTGAGGGGCGCGATTATACGCCCCCCAACTGATAGTTCAATCTTTATGCTATTGACTCAACCAGCGGCCATTGTCATCAAAGGGCAAGGTCATGCCCCCCAAGCAGCCCGCTCAGCCTTTATTATGCTGGCAGCCAAGCCAGAACAAGACCTCGCGATCGACCGGCTGCACCGCCGTCAGCCAGCAACCGCTATGATGTTCATACTCCAGCCTGAACTGACTCCCTTCAAATTCCAGCAACCAGCCGTGGCGATCGGCGCCCCACTCCTTGTCGAGCAGCCTGAGCTCCCACTCCTGCAGCAAAGTCCCTGCCAGCGCCGGGAAGGTATCCCAGCAGAGTCCGGGGCAATCCAGCATCAGCACGGCTGACTCCGTGTCTGTCCGCGTTACACGCCAATCCATCGCTCATCCCTCAACTGCTGCAAGAAAGCTCGCCACCGCAATACCACTGGGGAACCGGGGTCGCCAGGTCGTCATACTCGGGTTGTTCGTCATAGGGGTGCTGCAAGGCCGCAAACAACCGCTCGAACAGAGTCATATCCCCCACCTCAGCGGCATCTATCACCTGCTGAGCCAGGGCATTACGCAGCACGTACTTGGGATTGATGGCATCCATCTGCCGCTTGCGGGCGGCATCTTCGCTTCCCTCCCGCACCAGTCGCGCCCGATAGAGCGCGAGCCACTGCTGCCAGTGCGCAGGATCCGGCAGCAGAGCCAGCAGGGCGGCTGGCCACTCCCCCTGCTGAGTCAGCTCACCCAGGCGGCGCAGGAAGAGGTGATAGTCCACTCTCTGGCTCGCCAGCAGTTGGAACAGCTCGCGGAACAACGTCGGGTCCTCCTCTTCCCACACCACCAACCCGAGCCGGGCGCGCATCAGTTCGGAGTAGTGCAGCATCAGCTGCTGCTCGTACTGGGCCAGCGCGGCGGCCAGGGCGTCGCCATCCACATGGTCTGCCAACGCCTGCGCCAGCTTTTGCAGATTCCAGTAACCCACAGCGGGTTGCTGATCCAGTGCATAGCGACCGCCCGGATCCGAGTGATTACAGACAAAATCGGGCACATAGGCATCGATGAAGCCGTATGGGCCGTAATCCAGGGTCAGCCCGAGCAGCGACATGTTGTCGGTGTTCATCACCCCATGACAGAAGCCCGCCGCCTGCCACTTGGCGATGAGCCGCGCGGTACGCCGTACCACCTCGGCAAACAGCTCAGCCCCGCTGTCCAGCTCGGGGAAGTGGTGACGCAGCAGATAGTCGATGAGCAGCGGTATCTTCTCCCCCTGCCCGCTCCAGGCGAAATATTCGATGTGACCGAACCGCAGGTGGCTGGGAGCGGTTCGCAGCACGGTTGCGCCCGTCTCTTCCTGCTCCCGGTAGACAGGCTCCTTGCTGCCAACCAGTACCAGCGCACGCGTGGTGGGAATGCCGAGGGCATGGAGCGCCTCTGAGGCGAGATATTCGCGGATGCTGGATCTCAGCACGGCGCGACCGTCACCAAAGCGGGAGAAAGGCGTCTTGCCCGCCCCTTTCAGGTGCAGATCCCAGCCCTGACCATCCGGCGCCCGCAGCTCAACCAGCAGCAGCGCACGCCCATCACCGAGGCGTGGGCTGTAACCGCCGAACTGATGGCCCGCATAGACTTGGGCCACCGGCTGCATACCGGACAGCGGCTGACCCAGACCACAGCAGGCAAGCCAGTCTGTTTCGCTGACATCGCCCAGTCCCAGCTCGTTCAGCAGGCTGTGGTTGAGGTGCAGCAAGCTAGGCTCGTGCAGCGGCTGGGGGGCCACGGGCTCACAGGCCCAGGGCAGTTCGGTGGCAAAAGTGTTGATCAGCTTCATGGTAGTACGATTCGTCCCTGCGTATGCTCGTGTCACTCTTTATACCGCCGTCGGCCCACTCAGGCTAACAGGCGATCGCGCTATTTCATTTCGAGGGGAAAAAGATGCAAAGATGGTTGGGCGCCCTGCCCCTGCTGATGTTGTTGTGGGGACAAGCCCTGGCGGCCGATATCGAGACGGGCAAGGCCAAGGCGGTGGTCTGCTCCGCCTGCCATGGGGTTGAGGGCAAGGCACTGATCCCCGGCTATCCCCATCTGGCCGGCCAGAATGCCGCCTATCTGGTGAAACAGTTGAAAGCCTTCAAGGACGGCAGTCGCAAGGAACCCCTGATGCTGCCCTTCATGGCCCCGCTAACCGAGACCGACATGGAGAACCTGGCGGCCTACTACGCCAGCTTGAAATAGCCTCGCGGTGCCCGGCGGACGGGCGCCCTATTCCTGATGGACCTGCTTTCCTAGCGGCGGCAGTAGTCGATGATAAGGTCCATAAAGGCTTCGCCGAAGCGCTCCAGCTTACGATGCCCGACGCCATTGATGGCCAGCATCTCGCCCTCGGTCATCGGCATCAGCTGGGCCATCTCCACCAGGGTCGCGTCGTTGAACACCACGTAGGGCGGCACCTCTTCATCCTCGGCGATCTGCTTGCGCAGGCCGCGCAGCTCCTTGAACAGCCGTTTGTCATAGTTGGTGTTGTCCAGCAGGCCGTTGCGCTTCTCCTTGCGACTGGAGATGGGCTGCAACCGTGGCACCGCCAGTTCCAGCTTCATCTCACCACGCAGCACAGGGCGGGCCGCTTCGGTCAGCTGCAGCACCAGATTGCGGGTGATGTTCTGGGTCAGCAGCCCCTTGTGGATCAACTGGCGGATCACACTCATCCAGTACTCGTGACTCTGATCCTTGCCGATGCCGTAGGTCGACAGCTTGTCGTGGCCGTGATCCTTGATGCGCTGGTTGAGAGAGCCACGCAGTACCTCCACCACGTAACCCACACCGAAGTTCTGGCCCACCCGCCAGACGCAGGAGAGCGCCTTCTGGGCATCTTCGGTACCGTCATAACTCTTGGGCGGGTCCAGACAGATGTCGCAGTTGCCGCACGGCTTGTCGTTGTACTCGCCGAAATAGTTGAGCAGCACCTGACGGCGGCAGGTCTGCGCCTCGGCAAAAGCCGCCATCACGTTGAGCTTGTACTGCTCAACCTGCAACTGCTGGGGATTTTCTATGTTGTCGAGCAGGCGCCGCACCCGGCCTATGTCGGCGGGATCGTACAGCAGCAGCGCCTCGGCCGGGGTACCGTCACGGCCAGCCCGGCCCGTTTCCTGATAGTAGGACTCGATGTTCTTGGGAATGTCGTAGTGCACCACGAAACGCACGTTCGGCTTGTCGATACCCATGCCGAATGCCACCGTCGCCACCACTATCTCGATGTCATCCTTGAGGAAGGCATCCTGGGTCTGCTGGCGCTGGGCCAACGGCAGGCCGGCGTGGTAGGGCGCAGCCTTGCTGCCATGGCGGGAGAGGCGCTCTGCGACCTCTTCCACACGGTTGCGGCTGGAGCAGTAGACGATGCCGCAGTTGCCCTTCTGGCTCTGCACGTAGCGCAGCAACTGCTCCGCCGCCTTGAACTTCTCCACCAGGCTGTAGCGAATGTTGGGTCTGTCGAAGCTGGCTGTGTGGACGAAGGGATCGTTGAGCTCCAATCGGTGCAGCATGTCGCTGCGGGTCGCCTCGTCGGCGGTCGCGGTGAGCGCCACGACTGGCACTTGGGGGAACCACTGCTTGAGCCGCCCGAGCGCCGCGTATTCCGGCCGAAAATCGTGACCCCACTGGGAGACACAGTGGGCCTCGTCGATGGCGAACAAGCCGAGCGGCAGCTCCGCCAGCCGATCCATGAACTCATGCTGCAGCAAGCGCTCGGGGGAGACATACAGCAGTTTGATCTCGCCACGGCGCATGGCGGCAAAGTTCTGGATCATCTCCTCCCGGCTCAGTGCCGAGTTGATGTAGATGGCCGCCACACCGTTGGCCCGCAGGCTATCGACCTGATCCTTCATCAACGAGATAAGCGGGGAGACCACCACCCCGAGCCCGGGGCGCAGCAACGCCGGGATCTGGAAGCAGAGTGACTTGCCACCACCGGTGGGCTTGAGCACCATGGCATCACGTCCCGCCACTATCTGCTCGATGATCTCCAGCTGGCCCGGCCGAAATTGCTGGTAGCCGAATACCGCCTGCAACAGGGCAAGAGGTGTATCGGGCAAGGTTTCGGCAATGGCGGTCATGGGCTCTCCTTTGGGGTCGCCATTCTAAAGCAGCCGCCGCTCACAATAAACCTGCCATTGCGACTGTTAATGAAGTGTTGCAGACTGGCTGGCGTTGTTACTCGTCGTTGATGACAGGGAGCGGTATCAGAGAATGAAACACATGCTGAAGAAGATGGCGCTCAGTGGTATTGCCAACCTGTTCGCCGAGCGGATGCCGTTCAACAAGCTGATTGGCATACAGGTGACTCACTACGACTTCGAGAAGGTGGAGCTGCGCATCAAGATGGATGACAAGCTAATCGGCAACCCCTTCCACAACATCTTGCACGGCGGCGTCACCGCCAGCCTGCTGGATGTGGCCGGCGGCATGATAGTCGCCGCCTCCTGCATCGACGAGCTGGAAGACTTCTCCCCCAACTACCTCAAAGAGCGCTTCTCCCGCCTCGGCACCATAGACCTGCGCGTGGACTACCTGCGCCCGGGCCGCGGCAACGAGTTCATCGCCACCGCCCACATCATCCGTGCCGGCAGTAAGGTCGCCGTCGCCCGGATGGAATTGCACAATGAAGAGGGCACCCACATCGCCTTCGGGACCGGCACCTATCTGGTGGGCTGACTCACCGATTGCATAAAAACAACACTGCTAATCTGATTTTAATCATTAGAATCGTTACCCCCTCTGCCACCCACGGGTCCATACTGACATTCGGGATTGTGTGCAGAGGGAGGATTGCAGGCGATGAGTGCGAAACGGGCCACCAAACCATCCAGAGCCTTGTTGACACAGATCGAGTCCATGCTCGACGAGGTGCAGACACCCGAGTGTCGCCACTGGCTGGAACAGGAGCTTGAGGGATACTCTCTCTGTTCGCCCCTGCCTTGGTATCGCATCGTAGCCTGTCGGCAACGCGGTCACTTCTTGGATCTGAAGACGGGAAAATATTTGACCTGTCATATCAACAGTCAAACGCTAAGCCAACGCGATCTGGCCCAGATTCAGTTCATCTATGCCCGTGAACCCGCCACCCATTATCTACTGCAACGCAATTCCGGTATTGAACCCTGGCCAGAGCAGCTGCTGGAAGATTATCAGGAGCAGTTGATCCCCGGCCATTTATGCCTGCAAGCCTGGCATGAACCCGTGTCTTCATTACGTTCACAACTGATGGAGGGAATCGAACATTTCATTAGTGAGTACCCCAAACACGCAGCCTTGCAACCTCAACACAGCTTCAAGGCATTGCGGCATCAGCACTGGCATATCTGAGTAAGCGCCTTGCGCGCAAGGAGGGCACCATAGACAAGACCCATAGCGAGATTGCCACAATCTAGAGTGCCGGAGTCAGGATCAGACTCCACCCTGGACCACCGAGCGGTGGCCCTTTTAATGCCTGCACACTACGACGGCACCCGGATAGATGGGCAAGAAAGCTGCAACGACCTCGGCATGCCACAGCCAGCCAGACATTCCGTACCGGGATCGGTAAAATCCGAATGCGAAAAGGCCGCTCATTGAGCGGCCTTTTCTAATATGGTCGGTGTGAGAGGATTCGAACCTCCGACCCCTTCGTCCCGAACGAAGTGCGCTACCAAGCTGCGCTACACACCGATGTCTGCGGGGCGAGAATTTACCTAATGCCCCGACATGACACAAGCCTTTTTTGTGTTTTAAGGGAAAAAAATGGCCGTTCGTTCAACTATTCAGCGCTTTGGCACCGGGTTCACAGAAAGGGCGTAAGGGCGTGACATTTCTCCAACCCACCCTAGGGAAGCTGACATTCGGCGGGTCCCAGCAAGCGGCGCTGCCAGTCGGCCACCTCCCCATGTTCCAGCCAGTTGGCCGCATGCTGGCGCCAATTGGGAGAGAGCGCCGGGTTCTCCAGCAGCAACAGCAGATCCGCTTCGTCCCGTACCTGATTGAACAGGATATCGGCGGTCCGCTTCACCGTCAGGGCGGGATAGGGCCTGTCGACCAGCACCATAGTTTCCTGCGGTGCGACCGCCCCCTCCTCCAGCACCCTCAACAGCCAGCCACAGCGGCCATTGAGCTGCATCACCTGTGATATTTGACCATAACCGAAACGCTGGTTGAGCTTGAAACAGGGGGATCTCGGCTGGCTTATCTGGATCAGCGCCTCACCGAGCCGATAGATATCACCAATACAGGCCTGCGGCTCGGTCAACCCAAGGCCGGACAGATTCTCGCCAAAAGCGGCGGGTTGCCAGGGTGTGCGGGGCGCAGCAAGGCCCATGGCGGTTTGCCAGGTCTGCCACCAGGGATAGTGATCGGCAGGATAGTAGTGGAGCGCCCGATCCGGGCCACCGTGGTGGCGCAGGTCACACTGCTCATCGCCTTCCAGACCGGCAAAGGTACAGCGAACGGACGCAGCGATCGGTTGCTTGTGAATGGCGGTGGTGAGGCCGGGCACCAGCTCGGTGCCACGACCGCTAAAAAGGGAGATCCGCATACTCATCCTCCAGGTTGACGAGAGTAGGCGGATCTTATCATGGCGTCAGACGACGGCCTGCATCTGGGTGGTCATGGCTATCTCGGCGCGACGGCGTTTCTCAGCCTTGGCCATCAGGTACCAGCTACCAAAGGTGAACAGCGACACTGACAGCAGGATCAAGCTGGCTACCGCGTTGATCTCGGGTTTCACCCCGAGCCGCACTGCCGAGAAGACTTCCATCGGCAAGGTGGTCGCCCCCGGACCCGAGACAAAGCTCGCCAGCACCAGATCATCCAGCGACAGGGCAAACGACATCATGCCACCCGCCGCCAGCGAGGGGGCTATCATGGGGATGGTGATCAGGAAGAACACCTTCCAGGGTTTTGCCCCCAGATCCATGGCCGCCTCCTCGATAGAGAGATCCAGCTCCCGCAGGCGCGCCGACACCACGATCGCCACATAAGCGGTACAGAAGGTGGTGTGAGCGATCCAGATGGTCACCATGCCCCGCTCGGCAGGCCAACCCACCAGCTGGGCCATGGCCACAAACAGCAGCAACAGCGACAGACCCGTGATCACCTCGGGCATCACCAGGGGTGCCGTCACCAGCCCGCCGAACAGGGTCCGGCCGCGGAAGTGCGGGATCCGGGTCAACACGAAGGCCGCCACCGTCCCCAGCGCCACGGCGGCAACCGCCGTATAGAGCGCAATCTCCAGCGAGCGCAGCACAGAGCCTATCAGCTGTTTGTTGTCGAGCAGGCCGAAGTACCACCTGAGCGACCAGCCCCCCCACACAGTCACCAGCTTGGAGGCGTTGAAGGAGTAGATCACCATGATGACCATGGGCAGGTAGATAAACAGCAGCCCCAGCCACAACATCAGCTTGGCAAAACCGAAACGCTTCATACCTTGCCCTCTAATTCTTTCGCCTGGTTGCGGTTAAACAGGATGATGGGCACGATAAGCACTGCCAGCATCACCACCGCCAGGGCAGACGCCACAGGCCAGTCGCGGTTGTTGAAGAACTCCTGCCACAGTACCTTGCCGATCATCAGGGTCTCGGGGCCGCCGAGCAGTTCCGGGATCACGAATTCGCCCACCACGGGAATGAACACCAGCATGCAGCCGGCTATGATGCCGTTTTTGGACAGTGGCACCGTGATCTGCCAGAAGCGGGTCAGGTTGCGGGCACCGAGGTCAGAGGCCGCCTCCAGCAGGCTCTGATCGTGCTTGACCAGGTTGGCGTAGAGCGGCAGCACCATGAACGGCAGGTAGGAGTAAACGATGCCGATATAGACCGCCAGGTTGGTATTGAGGATCTGCAGCGGTTCATCGATCACCCCGATCCCCAGCAAGACGCTGTTGAGCAGACCGTTGTTGCTGAGGATCCCCATCCACGCATAGACCCGGATCAGGATCGCGGTCCAGGTCGGCATCATGATGAGCAGCAGCAGAACGGTCTGGGTCTCCTTGTTGGCCCGCGCGATGGAGTAGGCCATGGGATAGCCGATCAGCAGACAGAGCAGGGTGCTGACGAAGGCAATCTTGAGAGAACCGAGATAGGCCGCTATGTAGAGTTCATCCTCCCACAGCAGCAGGTAGTTGCCCATGTTGAGCAAGATGGTGAGCTGATTGTCGGCCCAGCTCACCACGTCCGTGTAGGGCGGGATCGCCACGTCCGCTTCGGCGAAGCTGATCTTCACCACTATGATGAAGGGCAGCAAGAAGAAGAGGAACAGCCAGAAGAACGGAATGCCGATCACCAGCTGGCGCCCACCCAGTCGCTTCAGTCGTCTCAATGCCTTCATGATTGCAACACCACGCCGCTGTCATCTTCCCAATAGAGGAACACCTGATCATCCCAGGTTGGCCGCTTGCCGTGGCGTTCGGCGTTGGCGATGAAAGCCTGAACGATTTTGCCCGAGGGCAGCTGGATGTGGTAAACCGAGTGGCCGCCCAGATAGGCGATGTCATAGACCTCACCCTTGGTCCAGTTGAAGTCCGGGTGCTCAATCTCGGTCGGTTTCTGGGTGCTCATCAGCAGTTTTTCCGGCCGCAGGGCGTAGGTCACCTTCTTGTTCTCGGCGCGGGAGCTGATGCCGTGGCCCACGTAGATGGGTTGTTCCAAGTCGGCGCAGGCGATGGTGGCATGGTCCTGCTCATCCTCCACCAACAGACCGTCGAACAGATTGACGTTGCCGATGAACTCGCACACCAGCCGGCTGGCCGGAGTCTCGTAGATATCCATGGGGCTGCCGATCTGCTCGATGCAGCCCAGATGCATAATGGCGATCCGTTCGGCCATGGTCATGGCCTCTTCCTGATCGTGGGTCACCATGACGCAGGTTACACCGACGCGCTCGATGATCTCGACCAGCTCCAACTGCATCTGCGAACGCAGCTTCTTGTCCAATGCTCCCATGGGTTCGTCCAGCAGCAACAGCTTGGGGCGCTTGGCCAGGGAACGGGCCAGGGCGACCCGCTGGCGCTGACCACCGGAGAGTTGGTGCGGCTTGCGGCGCGCATACTGGGTCATCTGCACCAGCTTGAGCATCTCCTCCACTCGCGCATTCACCTCCGCCTTGGGCAGGCCATCCTGCTTGAGACCGAAGGCGATGTTCTGCGCCACCGTCATGTGGGGGAACAGAGCGTAGGACTGGAACATCATGTTGATGGGACGTTCATAGGGCGGCATGTCGGTGATGTCGACACCATCGAGAAACAAGCGCCCCTCGGTGGGGCGCTCGAATCCAGCCAGCATCCGCAGCAGAGTCGACTTGCCGGAGCCGGACCCCCCCAGCAGGGCGAAGATTTCGCCCTTGTGGATGTTGAGGGACACGTTGTCGACCGCCAGCGTTTCATCGAACTGCTTGCTTACCCTGTCAATCTTCACCAGCACTTCTTTGCGCTGCTGGTTGCCCTCGAGGGCTTTCTTGTAGGCACTGGAGGCTATCGCCATTACCAAACTCCCAAACGTGATACCGGCCTGGGCCGATCCATAAAACAGTCTGGCGCCCCCGAACGGGCGCCAGGTTAGGTTCCGGACTTGATCTTGGTCCAACTCCGGGTGATCAGACGCTGCACCGCACGGGGATGTGCCTGCTGCACATACAGCCGTTCCAGCACCGCCTGGGGTGGATAGACGGACTCGTCATCACGCACGCTCTCGTCCATGTACTCTCCCGCCTTGGCATTGGGATTCGCATAGCCCACATGGTTGCTGATCTTGGCTATCACCTCTGGCTGGAGTATGTAGTTGATCAGGGCGTGCGCCTCTTTCACATTGGTGGCATCCGCCGGGATCGCCATCATGTCGAACCAGAGGTTGCCCCCCTCTTTCGGGATGCTGTAAGCAATCTTGATCCCCTTGCCCGCCTCGTCGGCACGAGCCGCCGCCTGCAATATGTCGCCGGAGAAGCCGGCTGCGACGCAGATGTCGCCATTGGCCAGATCGCCTATGTACTTGGAGGAGTGGAAGTAGGCCACATAGGGTCGCACCTTGAGCAACTGGCTCTCGGCACGCTTGAGATCGGCCGGTTCCTGGCTGTTGGGATCTAGCCCGAGGTAGTTGAGCGCCGCCGGGATCATCTCGTCGGCCGAGTCGAGAAAGGCGACGCCGCAACGGGCCAGCTTCTGCATGTTTTCCGGCTCGAAAATCATGGCCCAGGAGTCAATCTTGTCGACCCCCAGCACGGCCTTGACCTTGTCAACGTTGTAACCGATGCCATTGGTACCCCACAGGTAGGGCACGGCGTACTGATGACCCGGATCCACTTTGTCGAGCTGCTTGAGCAACACAGGATCCAGATTGACCAGATTGGGCAGCAGGGCAGGATCCAGCTTCTGGAACGCACCAGCCTTGATCTGCTTGGCCAGGAAATTGTTGGAAGGCACCACCAGATCGTAACCGGTGCGTCCGGTCAGCAGCTTGCCTTCCAGGGTCTCGTTGGAATCAAACACGTCGTAGACGGTCCGGATCCCGGTTGCCTGCTGAAAGTCACTGAGGGTGGTCTCGCCGATATAATCGGACCAGTTGTAAAAATGAACCACTGGGGCTGCCTGGGCCACGTTTGCCAACCCCAACGCCAGGGCCATCGTCACTATCTTGGTTGTGTGCACGTATATCAGTCCTCATGTTTTTGGGTATGCCAGTGCGCATCCATGCGCGCCGTCCAACCTGTCGGGTTGCCACCACCCTCCCGGCCGAACTGCAGACCGGGAGGGGCACTCATCACTTACTTGCCTGATTTTATCTTGGTCCAGCTGCGGGTCATCAGACGCTGCGTCTTGGCCGGCAGATCCGGGAAGGTATAGATCTTCTTGAGCGTCTCCGCGTTCGGGTAGATACCCGGGTCGGTACGGATAGGCTCATCCACCAGCGGGGTCGCCGCCCTGTTGCCGTTCGGGAACTGCACCACGTTGGTGATGTTGGCGATCACTTCCGGCTTCATCAGGTAGTTGATGAAGGTGTGGGCGGCCTCGACGTTCTTGGCATCGGCCGGAATGGCCAGCATGTCAAAGAAGCTGCCAGCCCCCTCTTTCGGAATGGTGTAGGTCAGGGTCACGCCGTTCTTGGCCTCCGCCGCCCGCGCCTTGGACTGCTGCAAGTCCCCCGAGTAACCGACAGCGACACACAGGTTGCCGTTGGCCAGATCCGAGATGTACTTGGAGGAGTGGAAATAAGCGGTATAGGGACGGATGGAGAGGAACAGTGCCTCTGCCTGCTTCAACTCGTCCGGCTTCTGGCTATCCGGTTTGAAGCCCAGATATTGCAGGGCAGCCGGCAGCATTTCGGTCGGGGAGTCGAGGAAAGAGACACCACACTCTTTCAGTTTGGCCATGTTCTCCGGTTTGAACACCAGATCCCAGGAGTCCACAGGCGCGTCCTTGCCCAGCACGGCTTTCACCTTCTCGGCGTTGTAGGCGAAGCCAATGGTGCCCCACATGTAAGGAATGGAGTATTGGTTGCCCGGGTCGCTCGGATCGAGCGCCTTCAACAGGTCGACATCCATGTTTTGCCAATTGGAGAGCTTGGACTTGTCCAGCTTCTGGAACACGCCCGCCTTGATCTGTTTGGCCAGGAAGGGGTTGGACGGCACGACTATGTCGTAGCCCGAACTGCCCGCCAACAACTTGGCTTCCAGCACCTCGTTACTGTCGAACACGTCGTATACCACCTTGATGCCCGTCTCTTTCTGGAAGTTTTCCAGGGTATCCGGCGCGATATAGTCGCTCCAGTTGTAGACGTGCAACACCTTGTTCTCAGCCATCGCCCCGGTACTCATCATGACCAACGCGACAGAAGCGGCAATCATTCCCGTTTTGAAAGACATCGTCCTTGTCTCCTAAGCAAATTGTATGCGCAAGCCAACCTGCCCGGCACTCACCTACCCTTTCAGCTTTGCAGCCGTCAGATCCAGACTGAGCCTGGCCAGATTGACCAATTCATCCACCTGTTCCTCAGTGATCACCAAGGGGGGCGATATGATCATGGTATCGCCGACAGCCCTCATCACCAAGCCATTGTTAAAGCAGAACTCCCGGCAGGTCATACCGGCCTGCAGCGCAGCCGGGAAGCGGCTGTTGGTCTGTTTGTCCTGCACTATTTCCAGCGCGGCCACCAGGCCTTTGCTACGGGTTTCTCCCACCAGCGGATGGTCTGCCAGTTCGCGCCAGCGGCGCTGCAAATAGGGGCCGATATTATCATGAATTCGCTTAACTATGCTTTCATTTTGCATAAGCGTAATGTTGGCGATAGCGACGGCACAGGCCACCGGATGCCCGGAATAGGTGAAGCCGTGGTTGAATTCGCCGCCCTCCTCCACCAGCACCTTGGCGACCCTGTCACCCACCATCACGGCCCCCATCGGCAGATAGCCGGAGGTGATCCCCTTGGCCAGGCACATGAGGTCCGGCTTGATGCCAAACCCTTCGCTGGCGAACCAGTGACCGGTACGGCCGAAACCGCAGATCACCTCGTCGGCAATGAGCAGGATGCCGTAGTGATCGCAAATACGCTGGATCTCGGGCCAGTAGCTGTCGGGCGGGATGATGACGCCGCCAGCACCCTGGATGGGCTCGCCGATAAAGGCGGCGACCTTGTCCACCCCCAGTTCCAGTATCTTCTGTTCCAGCTGGCGGGCGCGCTCCAGACCAAACTCATGGGCGCTCATCCCCTGCCCCTCACCGAAGTGGTAGGGCTGATCGATGTGCACTATGCCGGGGATGGGCAGGCCACCCTGGGCATGCATGCCCTTCATGCCGCCCAGGCTGGCGCCCGCCACCGTCGAGCCGTGGTAGGCATTGTGGCGACTGATGATCACCTGCTTGTCCGGCTGCCCCTTGCTGGCCCAGTAGTGGCGTACCATGCGCAGTACGGTATCGTTGCACTCGGAGCCCGAACCGGTGAAGAAGACGTGATTGAGATGGGAGGGGGTGATCTCGGCCAGCAGGGTCGCCAGCTCGGCCGCAGGCGGGTGGCTGGTCTGGAAGAAGAGGTTGTAGTAGGGCAGTAGCTGCATCTGTTTGGTGGCGGCATCCACCAGTTCCTGCCGACCATAACCCATGTTGACGCACCAGAGACCCGCCATCCCGTCCAGGATGCGGCGCCCCTCCGAATCTTCCAGATAGATGCCTTCGGCCTTGGTGATGATGCGGCTGCCCTTCTTGTTGAGCGCCTGAAAGTCGGTAAAGGGGTGCAGGTGGTGGCTGGCATCCAGCTGTTGCCACTCACGTGTGGTCTGCTTCATTGCTTGCTCCTCGGTTCCTTCGATTTAAGCGAGACTGTTTCGTCAGTCGGTGAGGACGGCTGGCGCACTCACAGCACTGCCACTCACGGGTGGGGTGTTGATGCGATATGAGCAGAGGGGAGGCCGTCATTGGCCTCCCCCTATCTGGGCGGCGCGTGGCAAGCACGCATCCGGATCACACGTTCAGCAGCAGGAACTCCCGCTCCCAGCGGCTGATCACCCCGAAGTAGGTCTCGTACTCCTTGCGCTTGACCGCGACAAAGGCCCGGATGAAGCGCTCCCCCAGCATCTCCTTGATGGGCTCGCACTGTTCCAGGTGACTCAGAGCCTCCTCCAGCGAGCGGGGCAGGCTGTAGGGCAGATCATAGGCACTCGACTTCATCTCCTGCAGCGGCTCGAGCTTCTCCATCATGCCGAGGTAACCACAGGCCAGGGTGGCGGCCAGGGCCAGATACGGATTGGCATCGGCCCCGGCGAAGCGGTTTTCGACCCGGCGTGCACCGGCCTCGGAGAAGGGTACGCGCAGGCCGCAGGTGCGGTTTTCCACCCCCCACTGCACGTTGCGCGGCGCGCTCTCGCCGAAGGTGAGGCGACGGTAGGAGTTGACGTTCGGCGCCAGCAAGGCGGTCACCGCCGGGGTGTACTTTTGCAGGCCCGCGATGAAGTGCATGAACTGCTCGGTATTGCCGCCATTTTCCGTGCTGAACAGGTTGCGACCGTCCACATCTTCCAGGCTCTGGTGGATGTGCATGGCGGAGCCCGGCTCGTCGCTCATCGGCTTGGCCATAAAGGTGGCGTAGATGCCATGCTTGTGGGCCGCCTCACGCATGGTGCGCTTGAACAGGAACACCTGATCCGCCAGATCGATGGCATCGCCGTGCAGGAAGTTGATCTCCATCTGGGCGGCGCCGGATTCGTGGATCAGGGTGTCCACTTCCAGCTCCTGCGCCTCACAGTAGTCGTACATGTCTTCGAAGATGGGGTCGAATTCGTTGACCGCATCAATACTGAACGACTGGCGGGCCGTCTCGGGACGGCCATTGCGGCCAATGGGCGGCACCAGCGGATAGTCGGGGTCTTCGTTGCGCTTGACCAGATAGAACTCCAGCTCGGGCGCCACCACCGGCTTCCAGCCCTGTTTCTCATAAAATGACAGGACCCGACGCAGCACGGAGCGCGGTGCTATGTCGATCAGCTTGCCATTGATGTCGAAACAGTCGTGGATCACCTGAGCGGTCGGCTCCAGCGCCCAGGGCACAAAACGAATGGTGTTGGGGTCCGGGTAGAGCTGCATGTCCCGCTCCAGCGGGTCTATCATGCTGTCGTCATCCGGGTACTCGCCGGTCACCGTCTGGGTGAAGATGACCTCGGGCAGCCGCATGCCCCCTTCGCGCAAAAATTTGTTGGCTGGAATGATCTTGCCTCGGGCATTACCGGTGAAATCCGGAAACAGGCACTCCACTTCCGTGATGCGATTGCTCTCCATCCAGCCCTTGATACTGTCCATGTTAAACCCCGACTTTACGATTGCCATTGGCAAAGGTGTCTAATATATGGAACACCCTTGTTATCGAATTGTAATCAACACCACCATAAAAGCCCGCCGTTATAGCCAATGTCAAGCAGTGGTGTTTAAAAAATGATAAGTAACGGTGCATATAATGACCATGGCGACACCAAATACTAAACACCCTGGCGCCCTCAACGCTGACGGCAATCCCGGTGCCACCGAGGGGGCCTGATCCCCCATGTTCTCAGTCAGCCCCTGTCCGAATCGGGTCATTTTTTTGCAAGGGCGCACAATCCTTGCCCTATTTGCTTTGCATACCTGCTTTTTTTTGGTACAAGGCCCGCCCTGATTTGCACTCTCCTGCTTGGATTTGGTGCAAATGCAGGACACAGGGCTTGGTCTGCAGGCAGACAGCCCCCATAAACAGGGATAATTGGGTTAGTAACTGACTGGTAGTAAACCGTATGTGTGATTTCATGACTAAAGACCAACTGGCCTTTTACAAGGGGCAGATCGAGCGCCAGATCCTCGAACTCGAGGATCGCCTCAATTCCCAGGCCAGCCAGGCCATCGCCACCGATACCAACGAGATGGCAGATGAAATTGACCGTGCCAGTATCGAGGAAGCCCGTCGTCTGGAGCTGAACCGCATCGAGCATGACAAGTTGCACCTGCGCAAGCTGCAGGGTGCATTAAGGCGTATCAACGAAGGGGATTTTGGCTACTGCGAATCTTGCGGTGACGAGATCTCACTCAAGCGACTACAGGCTCGTCCCGAGTCCCGCTTCTGCGTCGAATGCCAGAGTACCAAGGAGTTCAACGATACCCATGTGTATCGTCGCGTCGCCTGATTCTTCGAAGAACCGTCACGAGCCGGTCGCGAGAAGTCGTCAGCCATGCGCAGCACAGGAACCGGCGTTTATGTTGATAAATGCGGATAAAAAGCTTCACATGAGCCCTGATCACGGCGTCGCACAAGAGAGTGACAAGTTCTGTTAGACTCCGGGCAAGTCCGGAATCTACAGGAGAGCAGAGAGTGAAATGGTTCCTCAAACTGTGCTTGTGTCTGCCGTTGCTGGCACAAGCACAGACCCTCACGGTCAAGGTCCCCAGCCGACCGATCAACGATCTCGACAAGGAATACCAGCTCAAGCTGCTGGAACTGGCGCTGACCCATGCCGGGCAGCCATTTCGCATCCAGCAGGTCGAACTCAACCTCAACCAGCACAGCCTGCAACAGCAGCTGAGCAAGGGCCAAACCATCAATGTGTTCTGGATGGGCACCTCCAGCGCACTCGAATCCTCCCTCATCGCCGTCCCCATACCGCTGTTTCGCGGTCTGGAAGCTGACTCTTATACACAAATATTGTGAACTGATTGGCACTTTTCCCGATTTCCAGGATCTGATCTCCTATGTGACTCCCGAACATGGTAACGATCATGCTAACTTTTGCTCTTCATCGTGCGGCCG